>JAAYCQ010000052.1 GCA_012729715.1 Syntrophomonadaceae bacterium | reverse complement strand
GGTTCCAGTGGTATTAAAATTCGTTCTGGAAAGAATGAAGTAATACTGGACCCGAAAAGGTTGGATCGAGTCCAGGAGCGCCAGCAGTTAGAGGCTACGGTCAGGTCAGTTGACGAAATTGCCCCCCAGATATTAAGAGCACTTAGAGACAAACGTGGTTTTTCTGTTATTCGCCTGGGTGATGCCGAAATTCTTACCCTGGCTCAAGATACGGTATTTACGACCCGAGTTAATGTACCGGTCTGGGGAGACTTGATGGCTGAGCTCTGCCATGATCCGGCATTGGGAAAAGGAGATAATAACGAAGTGGTGCGCTGGCGTGATATGATGTATATGTCCGGTATCCACTATCCTGATTTAGATGCCCGTGACCTTTTAGCCCAGGCGGTAAAAACAGCAGACGTTGTTGGAATACCGGTAAGAAATCGCCCAGGACGTTCCCGTGCTCACCTGAAAATATTGGAAGGCTTTCAAACTGTTTTACTGGAAATATTCAAGACATTAAATCTAAGTTATAGCAATATGCAATTGGCTGATTCTGCCCTGCATTATCTGCTTTTTAGTACGGGGTGGTTGCATAAAATTCTTTTCCCCGGCGACTATCCGCAAATATGCCAGGCGTATTTCTTTTCTCCTGGTTATAAACCGGAAGTACTGTTGGTAGGAAACAGAGCCGGAGAATTAGCAGATGTTTTGGTACCACATGGAATCCGCATATGTGGAGTTATTAAGCCGGTTGATATGGGTAATATTAATGAGACTATGACCGCCATCTCCAACCATTCTTTTGATATAGCCCTAATTGGGGCTGGAATAGCGGCAAAAATATTATGTTCTTATACCGCCACCAGAATGAACCGGGTGGCTATAGATGCCGGTCATTTATTCGATTTGCTAATTGATGATTATCGCCATCTTAAATTCCAGATAGCCCATATCCCCTACGAATGGATGTTATAGAATTGCCAGATTAACTTGCTGCTATTAATCACAAGATGTACAATAGGAAATACGTGTATAATCGAAGAAATTTTAGCAACTGGAGTGATAACCATGCGAACCCTGGTAGCTACAGCCCTGGCCAATGCCAAGGGTAAAGATGTTTACTGTGCGGCCAGAAAAGTGAGCGATCAGCAGATAGCAACTATTCGTAATACCAGCAGGCAGCAGTTGGAGGAAATGGGCTTTACCTTTATCAAATTGCTTTCCCTGGAATATCCCGATGTTAGAGGTTACGCTATTTTCTTTGAAGGCCACCTGGACGAAATGGCCCGGGTGTTGAAGGCTATTGAAAAAGGGCATTTAAAAACCCGGGATACTTTCCCCGGGTTTTCCTCTATTTTAGGAGTAATTTAACAAACTTCCTCTTACCCACCTGTATTACCATCTCATCTTCTACTACAACATTTTCATCTTTACATTTTTCCCCGTTTAGTTTTACTGCTCCCTGTTTAATCATACGCCGCCCGTCACTGGTGGAATCTACCATACCCTGTTCCTGCAGGAATTTTGGTAACCATATTTCTTTTTCATTTACCACCACTTCGGGGATATCTTCCGGTATATCGCGCTGGGAAAATACTAATAGGAATCTTTCCTGAGCCTTAAGGGCTTCTTTTTCGTTGTGGTAAATGGTTATGATTTCCCGGGCCAGGCGCATTTTGACATCCCGCGGATTAAGCGCTCCGGTCTGCATGCCTTTTTCCATCTTATCTATTTCCGCCTGCTCTACCCGGGTTACCAATTCAAAATAGCGGATAATCAATTCATCGGTAATAGACATAGTTTTGCCGAACATCTCATAAGCGTCTTCATTAACTCCTATGTAGTTGCCCAGACTCTTGCTCATTTTTTGTACTCCGTCAGTACCCTCTAGAATAGGCATAGTTAAGGCTAGCTGCGGCTGAAGGCCATATTCTTTTTGCAGATTCCTTCCCACCAACAGGTTAAATTTCTGGTCGGTACCTCCAAGTTCCACATCGGCCTTTAAGGCTACTGAATCGTAACCCTGCATTAACGGATACATGAATTCGTGTATTCCAATCGGTAAACCCTCTTTGTAACGTTTATCAAAATCATCTCTTTCCAACATACGAGCTACGGTATATTTCCCAGCCAGATTGAGCACATCGACCAGGTTTAGTGGCATCAACCATTCACTGTTAAAATGGATTATAGTTTTCTCTGGATCCAAGACTTTAAAAATTTGTTCTTTATAAGTAGCAGCATTAGCCTCTACCTCTTCTTCGCTCAATTGTTTGCGAGTCTCGGATTTACCACTGGGGTCGCCAATGCGGCCAGTAAAATCGCCAATGATAAGATGCACTTCATGACCTAAATCCTGAAACTGGCGTAATTTGTTAAGCACTACGGTATGGCCCAGATGAATATCAGGAGCAGTAGGATCCAGACCCAGTTTTACCCTGAGGGGGCGCTTTTCCTTAATTGATTGGCCCAGCTTCTGCTGAAGTTCCTCTTCCGGAATTATCTCAGCTACTCCCCGACGAATAAGCTGCATCTGCTCTTTTACCTTTATATCCACGTTTTTACTCACTAGATAACCTCCTTGCTTAAAAAATAATAGCACATGCTTGAAAGTGTGTGCAATAATTAGAGCTATAAACGCATATATACTATTGAAACTACAGTAAGCAGGAGAATGATGCAGCTATGTCAAATAATTTAAAGGTAATTTAAGCAGGAGGCTATGTTTTTATATGGTAAGTGATAAACCAAATTCTAAAAAATCTAAAAACAACAAAAAGGCCATAATTTATGTAGCATTAGTTCTTCTCTTTGTGTTTCTAGGTAGTGCTATGGGAGTAGTTATTTTTACAGCTACCCGGCTTCCGGCCTGGGACCCACAGCAACTGTCCGGGGCTAAAACAACACTGCTTTATGACGATCAGGAACAAATAGTAGGTCGTCTTCATGCCGAAGAAAATCGCACCGAGGTCAAGTTGGACAAAGTACCCCAGGATCTCGTTAATGCGTTTATTGCTACTGAAGACAAAGATTTCTATCACCACCACGGGGTCAATTTTAAAGGTATCGCCCGGGCTACACTCTATAATATTCAGTCAAGAGATTTAACCGGTCAGGGTGCCAGTACCATAACTCAACAACTGGCTCGCAATGCCTTTCTCTCTTTTGATAAACGTTGGGAACGTAAATTAAAGGAAATAATCATTGCTTTTAAATTGGAATCGGCTTACTCCAAGGATGAAATCCTATGCATGTATCTTAATAAGATTAATTTTGGTGCGGGAGCTTACGGAGTTCAAGCTGCAGCCAATACCTATTTCGGAAAGGACGTAAGTCAGTTAAGCATGGCGGAATCAGCTTTGCTGGCAGGTTTGCCCCAAAGTCCCAACGCATACAATCCATTTCAATATTATGACCGGGCCAAAACCAGGCAGAAAGTGGTTTTATACAATATGGTTAACTGTGGGTACATTGATGCTGCACAGGCCCAGGCTGCCGGTGAGGAGGAACTGGTATTTAAAAAAGCCAATAACGAGAACACTCGCTATGGCTATTATATTGATTCGGTTATAGATGAGGCCATAGATATACTGGCCAGTAAAAAACTTAGTTCTGACCCTAACAATGCTGTTTACCGTGGTGGGTTGAGAATTTATACTTCTATGGATGCAGGTATACAGAAGTATGCAGAAGAGTTGTATTCCAATCCAGACAACTTTCCCCGGGAGAGCAAAGGTGGAAATATAGTACAATCAGCTATGGTAGTAATTGATCAGCACAACGGTGAAGTAAAATCTATTATTGGTGGACGCAGCTACGAACGTAAACGTGGTTTCAATCGGGCTACCAGTGCTCTGCGGCAACCGGGATCAGCAATTAAACCCCTGACTGTTTATGCACCGGCACTGGAAAATGGTTATATGCCTTATTATGTTCTGAATGATGCACCAATATCTTTTAAAATGGGCAACACCGTCTGGACTCCCAAGAATTATGATGGTAAACACCGGGGGCCAATCTCTATGCGAACAGCAGTACAGTGGTCGATTAATATATATGCGATACAGATGCTGGATAGGGTGGGAATTAGAAAAAGTTTTGATTTTGGCCGTTCCCTGGGATTGCCACTGGTGGATTCACCAGGCACAAATGACCTGAGCCTTGCTCCTTTGTCCCTGGGTGGACTAACCCACGGTATTACCCCGCTCCAAATGACAGGGGCTTATGCTTCCATTGCCAACGGCGGTATATATTGTAAACCACATTTTATTACCAAAATTCTGGACCCTCAGGGCATAGAAATTTACAGCTATAAACCGAAGGATAAGAGGGTAATGAGTGAAGAAACTGCATGGATTATGGGCGATATGCTACAAACGGTATGTAAAAGTGGATCTGGTACCAGAGCCCAAATACCTGGTATTCCTACAGCAGGTAAAACCGGAACTACCGAAAAGAATAATGACACCTGGTTTTGTGGTTATACCCCTGGGTTCACGGCTGCAGTATGGATGGGTTATGATAGCGAACATTCGATGAGCGGTGAATATGGGGGTAATTACCCGGCCCGTATGTTTAAAGCAGTGCTGCAAAAAGCCCATCAAGATTATAAAGTGTCGCCGTCAAAAATGCCCGCCGGGGTAGTTAAGATTTCGGTCTGTTCTATATCCGGTAAACGTCCCTCCGCTAAATGCCCTGAGGAGGTTATTATATCGGATTATTGCAGCAAGGGTTTCGTACCCAAGGAAACCTGTGACCAGTTACATGAAATAATATATATCTGCCCTGAATCAGGTAAGCTGGCTGGAAAATATTGCCCCGACCCGCAGCCTTTATACCCGTTTCTACCAGGCAATGATGAGGAAAATCGTCCAGAAGTACCAACCGAACAATGTGATATTCATGTTAATGCACCATTAATAGATATTAACAGCAATAAATATAATCCATCCCACGGCGGTCAGTTATATATTTGTACCGATCCCCGTAATGAAGGTGAATTGCGCCGGGCTATATTCCCTAACCCTTTGCAGGGAGGCGGGTGTCCGGACCAATATATTCAAAAGATTGAGCTACCCCCGGGAGCTAATATTCCTGATTGTCAACTGCCGGATCATCAGTTAAAAAGCAAAAAGCCCCGAGAAGTAATTGAGGATATATTGGTACCACAATAATAGTAAGGAGTGAGGATTACTCCTTATTTCAACTGTATTACCGTTACTCCGAATCCGCCTTCTTCCCGCAGGCCATCACGGTATTTTACAACGTAGTGGTGGTCCTTTAAATAACTGCGGACCGCCTTCCTGAGCGCTCCCGTCCCTTTACCGTGTATTACCCGGACTGAATCCAGGCCTGCCAAATTGGCATCTTCCAGGTAGCGGTCAATTATTAATAAGGCGTCCTCAGCCATTAATCCCCGCACATCAATTTCTTTGCTTATATTTTGTGCCTTTTCCAGATAAGTCTGGTGACGCCATTTAATTTTCTGTTCTTCCGGAGATTGGGTTTTACTTACCTGTGATTGTTTTACATTCAGTTTAAGAATTCCCACCTGGACCATTAGTTCGCCTTGATTATTGGGGCCTTCAAGTACATAGCCCTTCTGATTAATACTTTTAACATGTACATAATCTCCAGCCCTTATTTCATCCTGATTAGCGGATTCATGGTCCAAATCAATGTGGGTCTCATGTTCCAGCTTTTTAATTTTCTGGCGTTTCTTTTCGATTTCATGCCATTTGGGGGGATTTTCCTTATCTTTTAATAATTCCTTTAGCTCCTGGATAGCTTCATCAGCTTCACTCTTCACTTGTCGCAGGTATTCCCTGGTCTCCTGCCTGGCCTGGGCCAGAACTTCGTCCTGTTCCTCCCGATATCTCAGCCTTTCCATTTCCAGAGTTTGCCTCTGTTCTAACAGTTCGGCACGCAGGACTTCGCTATCCCGCAGGGAATCCTCATAATGCTGACGGCTCTCTTTTAACTGGCGTATCATGTTACCCAGTTCCATTTCACTGTGCGGTACCAGTTTTTGCGCCTTTTTAACCAGATCTTTATTAAGCCCTAGTCGGGATGCTATTTGAAAAGCATTACTCTGACCAGGCATACCAATAGTCAGTTCATAAGTCGGTCTAAGATTAACCGGGTCAAATTCCACGCTGGCATTCTCCACCCGCTCGTTTTGGTAAGCATATTTTTTTAATTCACTCTGGTGAGTAGTAACTATCGCCCGGGCTTTTTTATTCTTTAGTTCTTCCATAATCACCTGGGCCAGGGCGGCTCCTTCCACCGGGTCAGTACCGGCACCTAATTCATCCAGTAAAACCAGAGAATGTTCATCTACCTGTTCTAAAATATTGACAATATTCTTCATATGGGAGGAAAAGGTACTCAGTGATTGTTCTATACTTTGTTCATCACCAATATCCACATAAATGGATGGAAAAATCGCAACTAAACTATTCTCCCGAGCAGGAATAAACATTCCGCTCATAGCCATCAGGGTTAGCAGGCCAACAGTTTTCAATGCTACCGTTTTCCCGCCGGTATTGGGGCCAGTTATTACCAGGATATCAAAAGCTTTACCCAGCTCTATGTTAACTGGAACTGCCGTTTCCCCCAGCAAAGGGTGGTGTCCTCGATTAATATCAATTATACCCTGGGAGTTAATACGGGGCCGGAAGGCGTTCATTTTATAGGCCGTACGAGCGCGGGCAAAAATATAATCCAGCTCACACAGAATTTGCATATTACTGCTCAGTTCATCGCTAAAAACAGCTACTGCACGAGTAAGGTCACGCAAAATCCTTTCAATCTCCCTTTTTTCTTCCATTTGCAAACTGCGTATACGATTATTATGTTCAACTACGGCCAACGGCTCAATAAATACGGTAGCACCACTGGCTGATTCGTCATGAATGATGCCCCGCACCTCGTAACGATACTCCTGCTTGACCGGAACTACATAACGCCCATCTCTCTCGGTTACAATAGCATCCTGCAATAACTTCTGATTATTGCCGGAGCGAATAAAATCCTGCAGGTATTCTCGAATACGATTACGGCTGGTATTAATCTGCTTTCTTATATCTTTAAGGGCAGGTGAGGCATCATCTTTAAGTTCACCTTCCTCGCTGATCGCTTTACGTAACCCTTTTTCCAAATCCGGATTATGCTGCAGACCGTCCAGCAAGGTCCTTAAACGCGGGTATTTTTCTTTGCCCGCATATTGAATTGCCATACGGGCAGCATATAAGGAATGCAGTACATCATATAACTCGGATGGATACAGCAATCCGTCAGCCCTGGCTTTAGCTAGATGAGGATCCAATAGTTCCAGTCCGGATAGAAAACCTGTTTCTCCAAAACGTAAAGCTTCCATAGCTTCCCCGGTCTCATCTAACCAGCACTTAACCTCTTGTTCATGGCTGGACGGTTTTCGGCTCAAAGCAATGCTTCTCCCACCGTCAAAATAACTGAGTCCGGCTACCTGCTCCTGTATTTTGTTAAATTCCAATTTTATTAAGCTGTTATTATCCATTGAATAAACCTCGTAAAAATATTTGGGGATAGACACTAAGTACACTGCGCTTTTATGAATAACACTGATTAAAAAACTATTAACTTATTAACCCCGTATTTTGTTTCTAACCCATGGCGGAACGGCACAGGGGCCGTTCCCTACACATGATTATTCTGCGATTCGCCTTATGGGTAATATTTATTAAAAAATCCGCGCAAATCCTTATTAATCCGCGCGCTCCGCTCCCTTAATAGCCACCGCTAGGGAGCATCAGTGTGCCCTTGGGGTACTTCAATTTCCCCACCCAGGCTTTTTTCCAGGGATTCGACTTTACGGCAGATTAAATCGAGTCGCTCTTCAATTTTACCTAAAGCCTCTTCCAATTGAAAACCCTGATCCTGAATCGACTCCTGCTGCTGACGAGCAAAAAATTCAGCTCTGGATAATTCCTTAATTGTAAGAATCTCATTTCTTCTTACTGGTTTTAATCCCAGATCACGCCGGGTAACCGGTTCATCTTCTTCTCGTAATATCACGCTGAACTTGCCACAGGATTCAAGAATACCCTTATCAACTTCATCAATATCTCGAATACCATGTTTACGCAGTTCCTGTAACAAATCATCCACATTGAACTTTTCCCGAGCCAAATTCTTTCTAAGAATACGCCCTTTATCGATTAATAACACCGGTTTACCAGTAATCAAATCAGAAAGGGTATGGTTTTTAAGTGACGCATAACCCATTAAATATTCTAGCACAGCCAGAGTTAATAGTATTATAATTCCTTCATAAAATGGTATTTGTTTATCCAGAGCAATAGAAACTACGGTATGTCCTACCCCGGTCATGACCACAAAATCAAAAGGCCCCAGCTCCCCCAGGGCTCGTTTTCCCAGCAAACGCACCATCAATAAAGCCATAAAATACATGGCAGCAGCCCTTATAACAAACTCCAACTCATCAGTCCTCCTGCATAGAGCTTACTGCTTTTAGTATTGAGCCAGAGTCCACTGCTTTATTCAGGCGTAAGAATCAGGGGTGAGGGGTTGGGAGGCAGGGACAAGGATAGTAGGGGCGAACCCATGTGTTCGCCCGCGGATAGGCACCATTCCCTATGTTAAGCAGCGCAGGGAACTAACCCGTGTGTCTGCGGGAGTCGATCCGCGAATTCCGGGTATCTGTTTCCTAATCTAATGCTTTCAACAAATGATCTAAACTCAGGGTATTAAGAATGTCACCTCGCTCCAACCAACCGCGGCGGGCAGTGGTAACACCGTAAGCCATTAGTTTTAACTCATTTCTATGATGGGCATCGCTGTTTATAGCCACCTTCACCCCATATTCTTTGGCCTGACGGGCTATATGCTCATCTATATCCAATCGGTCGGGATGGGCATTAATCTCCAAGGCCGTATGATTACGGACACAGGCATCAATTATCTTATCCACATCTATTTCATAGCCTCTGCGACGGCTTAACAAACGCCCGGTTAAATGCCCTATTATATCAACATGTTCATTTTTAGCAGCCTCTACTATACGCTGAGTCTGATCATCTGGATCTAGTTTAAAATTGCTGTGTACCGAGGCTACTACTATATCCAGTTCCTTAAGAATTGTATCCGGAAAATCCAGCTCACCCGTTTTTAAAATATCAACTTCCGTCCCTTTTAAAATACGGAAACTATCATCAGCTTCCGCATTCAAAGCATCTATTACTTTCCCTTGAGCCTGCAGCCTTTCAGCTGACAGTCCTCCACTAATAGTTAATGATTTCGAATGATCTGTAATAGCAATATATTCATAGTCCAGGGACCGGGCAGCTAAGGCCAAATCCTGAATTTTTTCCACCCCATCGCTCCAGTTGGAGTGTACATGAAGATCACCTTTAATATCAGGCAAATTAATCAGTTTCGGTAACCTGCCGGCACTGGCAGCTTCAATCTCACCATGGTTTTCCCGCAGCTCCGGAGGTATATAATCCAAACCCAACCGGGTATAAACCTCAGTCTCACTTTGTAAATCTTTAAAACCCTGCCTATCTATACCGGCAAAAAGGCGCTCCCGGTGTTCTTTGCTCCCTGTAGTCCAAACCAGACTATGAAAATAATCAGATCGAGCAACTATGATAACCTCAAATTCTACGCCCGGATTCAACTCTCCCCTGATTAAATCAGGGTCTACCTGTTCTAGCTGGGTGATAGCAGGAAAATCCTTGATAAAACCATACAATTCTAGGGGGGCGTTACTGGCCACTAAAATATCAATATCGCTTACCATTTCCTTACCCCGACGGGTACTACCGGTAATTGCAGCTTTAGTAATTAGCGGTGATTGCAGCAAATAATTAAGAAAATTCCGAGCCAGTGGAAAAGCAATTCCCAGCCCGGTCTTATTACTCCGTTGCTTAATCTCAGCAATACCCTTTATTATATTATTCTCGCTTCGGACACCTAACCCCGGGACATTTCGTATCTCACCCCGTTGACAGGCCTGCAGCAGGTCATCCAAATTATCAATACCCACATTATGGTAAATTAACTTAATACTCTTATGCCCCAGACCAGGAACAGCCAGCATATCCAGAAGCCCGACCGGAATTTCCTTACTCAAACGGTCATAGTACTCACAACTTCCAGTATTCAGTATTTCGCCAATCTTTGCGGCGACCGCATCACCAATACCCGGAACCTCACGGATCCGGCCTTTTTCATATAAAATGGCGATATCCTCGTCCAAATGATAGATAGATTCCGCCGCTTTGCGATAAGCCCGAATCTTATAAGGGTTATCTCCCTTGATTTGCAGCATATCGGCTATTTTAACCAGCACAGTAGCGACTTCACGGTTTCTCATGAATTAACCCCTGTTTTTCTTTTCCTCTTCCAGATTTTTAACCAGTTCGTCATAATCCTCCTGCAATTTGTTTAATTCATCAGCTAGATTCAAAGCAGTCAGAACTGCTACTTTAGTACTTGATAAGTTAGGATTACGCTGTTGAATCATTTTCATACGTCGGTCTACAAAAGAAGCCAGCATTTCTATGTATTCAGGATTTTCTTCACCCTTTACTACATATTCTTCGTTAAAAATGCTAACTGCAACCCGATTAACACTACTCTTTGTCTCGTCCACCCGGTAAGCCCCCTCATCTATGGATTATGTATTATTTCGCTACCCGTCCCACTTTTCCTTCCCCTAACAAATAAGTCCGGGACTCCCCGGACTTATTCAACGATTAGGAATAAAATATATCAAAAGGATCGCGTGTACCCTTCAGGGTATCCCCGTGATATATCAGACTTTAAAGCAACTGCCCCCAACGAATTCACGCAGGATAGAATTGTTAGGAACTTCATCAACCTCTAACTCCTGGAAGTAGCTGAGGAATTTTAAGAGCCGCTTAGCCTCCACATTCTGGGGATATTCTGAGCTGATTTCTAACAGCAAAGGCTTCACATAGGGGCGCAATACCGAAAGTTCATAGACTAAAGAGGAATTAAACATCACATCGGCATTCTCCTGAAATGGGAAAATGTTACTTTCTTCCCCTCTTCTTACCGAGGGCCAGCGTTCCAGGGTTTGCCGGGCACTGTAGCCCCGGGTACGGCTATCCCTTAAGATTCTGCGCAGGAGGCGGCTATCGGTGGTAGGAATACGGTTGGTATAGTCTATATTAAGCTGGGTAAGTGCACTTATATATATTTTAAACTTCTGTTCCCGGGGAATACGCCAGGTCAGGTGTTCATTCAGACCGTGTATACCTTCAATGATAATTGGTTCACCCGGTGGTACCCTGGTCATCCTGCCCTTAACGGCACAACAGCCATCGGTAAAACTGTAAATGGGCGTTTCCACTTCTTCACCCTTAATCAGGCGAGTCAGGTGGTCATTAAATAAATCCAGTTTAAGCGCTTCCAGTGCCTCAAAATCAAAGTCCCCATTTTCATCACGGGGGGTTAAATCACGGTCAACAAAATAATCATCCAGGGAAATCATAACCGGCCTGCGCCCATTTACCCGCAATTGAATAAGCAGCCGTTGTGCAAAGGTAGTCTTTCCTGATGAAGAAGGACCTGATATAAGAACTAACCTTATTCTAGGGTCACAACATATGCGATCAGCAATATAGGCTATCTTCTTTTCGTGTAAAGCCTCATTTACCCTGATAAGATCACCGGCATCACCATGGGTAATTATATCGTTTAAGGCAGCAACATGCGGAGTATCCAGCATCTCTGCCCATTGTTTAGCTTCCTGATATATCTGAGCCAATTTCGGCTGTTCCCGGTACTCCTCAATATGCCCGGGGTTTTCTTTTTCCGGAGTCTGTAATATAAGGCCGGGGGGATAATTTAATAAACGAAAACAGTTGATTAGCCCGGTATAGGGCATCATATAGCCATAGAAATATTCGTAGAACCCATCCAGTTCATAAATATGAACCTGGTGTTTATCCCGGAATTCCAATAATTTAACCTTATCCATCTGACCCTGGCGGGCAAATATGCTCCTGGCCTCTTCTTTGGGTACAGTCATTTTATTTATAGGCAGGTTGCGAACAATCATTTCTTGCATTTGCTTTTGCAAGTTCTCTATATCCTCTGTAGACGGTTGCCAGTTTATGAACTCGCAGTATAACCCATTAGAAAGGGAATGTTTGATGATCAAGGTTTGTTCCGGATAAAGGTCCCGGCAAGCCTTAATAAGCAGGAAAGCTACGGTACGCCGGTATATTCTCATTCCGGCTTCACTATTGGGATAAACCATTTCTATTTCGCAGGAACCATCAATTACATGGTGCAAGTCGTACAGGGTATTGTCCATTATTCCAGCCATTGCCGGGTATTCTGTAGCAGGTAAGGTGTTTTTAATAAACTCCGCTGCAGTCATACCCGGCTTAATCTGGTAAGTGCCTATACCTTTAACCTTTACGGTTACTTCTTTTTGAGACTCTATTGTCATTCTTTTTCCTCCTCAACCCCCATGGTATCCTTATATTATATATTATATTGCCAGGTTAAGGCGGATATTTGTAGTTTTTTGTGGGTGTTAAAGACAGGGAAGACAAACGAAACGTCCCCCTGTCTTCCCCTGTCTTTTATCTGAGCTGGGCTGATAAATCTTTTTGCAGTCGCTCTACTATCCGGTTAACGCTGCTGTTAATATCGTTCTCGGTCAAGGTTCTCTCCATCGATTGGAAGGTCATCCTGAAGGCCATGCTCTTGTAACCCGAGGCTACCTGCTCACCAGCGTAAAGGTCAAATACTACTACGTCCTTGAGCAGTTCCTTTTCGGCATCTCTAATAACTTTAAGGGCGGCAGCAGCAGTAACCTCATTGGCTAAAACTACCGCTATATCCCGTTCCACTGCTGGATAGCGGGCAATTCTATCCACCATTGAGCGGGTCCGCTTATGGGCAAATAATTTTTCTACATCGAGCTCAAAAGCACAGCAGCGCTGTTTAATATCGTAATTTTGCAATACCTGGGGATGAACCTCACCGATTACACCCAGTTCATCGCCATAATATTTAAGTACCGCCGACCTGCCCGGGTGATAGGAAGAATCCTTGGCCACTATAAATTCGCATTCTTCCAGGCCTAATTTCCACAGCAGGTTTTCCACTATTCCCTTCAAGTAGAAAAAGTCCATTTCTACCCGGTGCCGGGTCCAGTTAACATCACTATGACCACAAACGATAGCACCCAGTCTCATTTTCTCCAGCGGCAATCCTGATTCGGCAGGGTAAAAAACTGCGCCCATCTCGTAAAATCCCAGGTTTTCATTTTTACGAGCCAGGTTAGTACTTACGTTGTGCAGCAAACCAGGAAGCAGTAAGGTGCGCATAACTGCCTGTTCCTCGGACAGGGGATTTGCAATCCTAACTACATTACGCAGGTTGCTGTCCTGCGGTAATAATAAGCGCTGGAAATTCTCCTCACTGATAAAGCTGTAATTAATCACTTCATTTAAGTAAGGGGACATAATATTTTTAATTTCATCCCTGAATTTTTGGAACGGAGTCAGGCCTCCCGGTATAATCTCTCCACCTGGTAAACCTGGTTCGATTTGGTCATAACCATGAAGACGGGCTACTTCTTCGATTAAATCAACCTCAATTTCGATATCGGGACGGTAACTGGGAATGTTAACAATAAAGTCCCCTTTCCGCTCCTTAACCGGGAATTGTAGTTTTTCCAGGTAAGAGCGCATCAGCGACGGGGTTAGCTCCGTCCCCAGCAGGTAGTTAACCCGCTCCGGGCGCAGGGTAACCTGTAATTCTTTTCTGGGAACCGGGTATTCGTCGCAGATACCCCTGGCAACTTCACCCCCGGCCAGGTCCTGAATGAGCATGACAGCACGGTTTACCGCATATATTACTCCGTTTATATCGGTTCCCTTTTCAAAACGTATGGAAGATTCACTGCGCAGGCCCACCTTACGCGAGGTGCGCCGGATATTAGGCCCCAAAAACCAGGCTGACTCCAGCAAAACATCAACGGTAGCATCATGGATTTCGCTATCCAGTCCACCCATTATGCCGGCCAGGGCTACTGGTTTGCTGCCATCCGTTATTACCAGCATATCATTGTCCAATGTTCTTTCCACTTCATCTAAAGTAGTAAACTTTTCCCCCACCCGAGCTCGGCGTACCAGGATGGTATTGCCCAGCAGGTTATAGTCAAAGGCATGCAGGGGCTGGTTGCATTCCAACATTACATAATTAGTTACATCAACCACATTATTAATGGGCCGTACACCTGAATGAATCAAGGCTTTCTGCAGCCATGCGGGTGATTCTTGTATTTTCACATTTTTTATTAGGCGAGCGGCATAACGCCGGCAAAGATCGGGGTCATCTATTCCCACTTTGATGTACTGGTTTATATTTTCCTGACTTTCTTTAATAACAATCTCCGGCAGCCGGATACTGGAACCAGTCAGTGCCGCTACCTCCCGGGCCAGGTTTATCATGCCCAGGCAATCACCCCGGTTGGGAGTCAAATCCAAATCCAGGATAAAATCATCGTCTACCCGCTCTACCCCTTCAATGGCGATACCAGCCATGGTAAGCCGGTGAGCCAGTTCTTCTGCCTTCCAGTCGAAATCCACATATTGCTTTAACCAATTAATTGATACACCCATCGTTTTACCCCCTAAAACTGCCTTAAAAAGCGCTTATCGTTGTCAAAAAACAGACGCAGGTCGTTAATGCCGTATTTTAGCATGGCTATTCTCTCCACTCCCATGCCGAAGGCAAATCCGGTAACTTGTTCTCCATCATAGCCTCCAAACTGCAACACCCGGGGGTCAACCATCCCTGCCCCCAAAATCTCTAGCCAACCGGTATGGGAGCATACCCGGCAGCCGGAGCCTTTGCAGTTTACACAGGAAATGTCCATTTCTGCACTGGGCTCAGTAAAGGGAAAGAAGCTGGGGCGATAGCGCACCTTAACATCTTCACCAAATATCTTGTGGGCAAAATGCATTAAGGTACCTTTCAGATGACCGAAGGTTATCCTCTTATCTATTACCAGTCCTTCCACCTGATTAAACATAGGGGAATGAGTAGCATCATCATCGCGGCGGTAGACTCTGCCGGGAACAATTATCTTTACCGGCAGCTGCGGGGCCAGTTTTTCCATGGTGCGTACCTGTACCGGAGAGGTGTGGGTACGCAGCAATATATCCTCACTTATATAAAAAGAATCCTGCATTTCCCGGGCGGGATGATCGCGGGGAATGTTTAAGGCTTCGAAATTATAATAATCAGATTCAATCTCTGGACCTTCAGCCACTGAAAAGCCCATGCTCAGGAATATCTCTCTTATCTCTTCATTTATCAGGGTCAGCGGGTGTTTACCCCCGCGCTGCAGGGGTAAGCCGGGCAGGCTGATATCTACACTTTCCCGAGACAGTCGTAGTTGTAGTTCCTCACCCTTTATTTCCTCGGTACGACTGCTAATCATGCTCTCGAGTTTTTCTTTTACCTGATTGGCAATCTTACCTACACTGGCCCGCTCCCCGGCATCCAGGTCTTTTAATCCTCGTAAGACCTGGGTTATCTCGCCTTTACGACCCAGCACTTTGACTCTCAGCTCATTGATTTCTTCAATGCTGCCGGCTTGAGAAAGCCATTTTTCGGAGTTATCCGCAATTTCCTTTAATTTGTTCAGCACCGTCTCCAATCCTCCCTGCCAGAAAATAAAAGAACTTTCATCCCATATAGGGACGAAAGTACATTCCGCGGTACCACCCTGATTAACCGGTATAAAAAACCAGTTCACTTAATGCCCGTAACGGTGGCTACCGGTAAGACCTACTACTAGTTCAATCCACTGCTCCCAGGTGAATTCACTTGCTTTTCACCTGGCCTACTTTCAGTCGCTGGTAAAGCCTCCCTGTCAGGTTAAGGAGCAAGCTAATTGTCCTGTTCATAGCTTTTATCATTATTGAGTAATCAACATTTTATAGAGAAGGTAATATATGATGCAACCAGAAGTTTCAAAAAGACTCCACAGATATTCAGCCTGATCTACCATTCTGCTCCACCCTTCAATCATAGTCCCGGGTCGAACTGAGACTTATTATATCATAGCAATAAATCTAACACAATAATTCGCTGTTTCTCTGTTTCCATACTTCCATGATAATTATAGCACATGCCACGGCGGCATTCAAAGAGTCTACTGCGGGATTAATTGGTATTCTGGAAAAACTAGTGCAGCAATCTTTTATTTTTGGACTAATGCCTCTGGCCTCGCTGCCAATTACTATCACCGTAGGTTTTTGGTAATCATTGGCGAAAATAGTATTACTGGCATCAAGGGCACTACCTATAACCTGGTAGCCCTGGGTTTTCAGTAGCTCTATCTCCATCTCCCCTGCTGAGGTATAAACAGGAACATTAAGAATTCCCCCCATGCTGGCCCGGACTGCTTTCGGGCTAAACGGGTCGGTGCAGCCATCACTGAGCAATATCCCGTCAATATCCAAGGCCCAGGCCGTCCTAATGATAGTTCCTAAATTACCTGGGTCAGCTATCTGATCCAGTAAAATCAAACTGGCATTCTGTCCCATTAAGCACGTAAAATCAGGAGTAGGGATCGGGGCTACGGCTATGATTCCCTGGGGAGTTTCAGTATCAGCTATTGCCTTAAACAGCCGGGAGTCGATCTCCAACCATTCTAATCCACTATACTGCTCATACAGGTCCTGGTATTCCTCCCGGTGAGCTTCATCTACCAGCACCCTTGCCAGCGGATGTTTGCCCTGCAAAGCCTCGCTGACCATAGTTTTACCCTCCAGCAAAAACATCTGCTCGCGCATACGGTACTTCCTGCTTTTCAAACTTATGGCCTGCTTGATATGCTGATTGTCCCTGGAAGTAATCTTCTTCACAGCTGTTCTCCCTTTTAATTCACGCGGATCACGTACCCATAGGGCACACTGATGTTCGCTACCGCTCACTATTAAGGGAGCGGATTTATAAGGATTTACGCGGATTTTTTTAAGGGTTTTTTAAAAATATTTTTTCCGCGTATTCCTCAATGGATTCCCTGTGTCATCCTGAACGAAGTGAAGGATCTTTCACCGGAATATCGTATCAGATCCTTCGCTACGCTCAGGATGACACCCGCAAAAACCACGGTAATAAAAAAGTATGGCCCTATAGCCATACTCTTTACCCTTATTTACTTATTTACTGGCATGTTGCTTGGACAGCTCGGCCAGCTTGGTAAAACCGCCCGGGTCGCTGATGGCCAGCTCAGCCAGCATTTTGCGGTTGATATCCACCCCGGCTACCTTTAATCCATGTACCATACGGCTGTAAGTAGTTCCGTTATTACGGGCGGCAGCATTGATACGGGCAATCCATAGCTTGCGGAAATCTCTTTTCTTCAGACGCCGGTGAATATAAGCATAATTTCCTGATTTCATAACCTGCTGGTTGGCTACCCGGTACAGTTTAGATTTACTTCCGCGATAACCTTTGGCCAGCTTCAGAACCTTTTTATGTCTTCTATGGGCAGTTACTCCACCTTTTACTCTCGGCATATATCAAAACCTCCTGTGTCTAATAAGGAATTAATTTAGAAATTCTTTTAGTTTCCTGTTCACTGACCAATCCTCTCTTACGCAGATTCCTTTTTCTTTTAGGGGATTTTCCTCCCAGCAGATGGCTGGCGTAAGCTTTTGATCTCTTTATCTTACCACTACCGGTCTTTTTAAATCTCTTGGCTGCACCCCGATGGGTTTTGGTCTTGGGCATTAAGCTTCCTCCTTCTTGTCATTATCCAGTTTCGGTATTAGAACTGTTACCATATTTCTTCCCTCAACCTTGGGGGGTTTCTCCACGCTGGAGATGTCAGTCAGTTCCCCGACAAACTTCAATGATAGCTTTTCCCCCAGCTCGGGATGGGTAATTTCCCTGCCCCTGAACATAATGGTCAGCTTCACTTTGTCCCCGCCGGATAAAAATTTTCGTGCATTTTTAGCTTTAACCTGAAAATCGTGTTCTTCTATGTTGGGTCTCATTTTGACTTCTTTTATAGAAATGATTTTTTGCTTTTTACGGGCTTCTTTTTCCCGCTTGTTCTGTTCAAATTTGAATTTCCCGTAGTCCATTAAACGGCATACGGGGGGCTGGGCGGAAGGAGCTACTTCCACCAGGTCAAGACCTTTTTCCAGAGCTATGCCCAGGGCATCACGGACAGGAACTATACCTAATTGTTCCCCGTCATCGCTTACCAGTCTAACTTCCCTGACCCGGATCTCCTCGTTAATCCTCCAATCCTTGCTGATAAGATGTTCACCTCCTAAAAAAATAAAAAAAGCGAGTTCGCAAAAACTCGCTCTGGCAGACATTAATAAATAGCCTGTTATATGCCTGTGTCTGGCCAAATACCTTACGAACTGATGTTGTAAGGTGAGAAACGAAGTTTCTGCTTAATACAAAAAGGAGTATACCATATGTTAGGATGTATGGCAACTGTATCGAATTAATAATTTAAAATTAAGAATTAAAAATTATCGTAAAAGGGTGACACAGGAACCGTCCCCTGTCACCTCCCCTGTCACCCCGTAATCATAATAAATCTGCGTTAATCCGCGTCTAGTTTACAGTGCCTTCTCCTCAATCTCTTGTTTAATTTTACCGCTGAACTCATCCAGCGCCATGCCTCCCAGGTCACCCTGTTTACGGTGCCGCACCGCTACGGTATCTGCTTCTACTTCCTTATCCCCCAGGATAATCAAGTAAGGTATCTTCTGTAACTGCCCTTCTCTTATCTTATAACCTATTTTCTCACTGCGAAAATCGCTGTCCACCCGGATATTCTGTTTTTCCAACTCTGCTACCACCTGGCGGGCATAATCGTGTTGCCGTTCCGTAATAGGCAGAACCCGAACCTGCAGGGGTGCCAACCAGGTGGGAAAAGCCCCGGCAAAATGCTCAGTCAGGATACCGATAAATCTTTCGATACTACCGTAAATAACCCGGTGAATCATAACCGGGCGATGTTTTTCCCCATCCTCGCCGATATAAGTCAGGTCAAATTTCTCCGGCATTTGAAAATCAAGCTGGATGGTACCACACTGCCAGGTGCGGTCTAAAGAATCCTGCAGGTGAAAATCAATCTTGGGACCATAGAAAGCCCCATCACCCTCATTAACTACATATTTTATGCCCTTTTCATCCAGGGCCTGAATCAGGGCATTAGTAGCAATCTCCCAATCTTCTTCGCTCCCCATGGAGTTTTCCGGCCGGGTGGATAGTTCAACGTGATAGGGAAAACCAAACAAACTATAGAAACGGTCTACCAGGTTAATTACACCCTTGATTTCATCAATAATCTGTTCCGGTAACATGAAAATATGGGCATCATCCTGAGTAAAGGCCCGTACCCGCATCAAACCATGCAGTACTCCCGACATTTCGTGACGGTGAACCAGCCCCAGTTCCCCCATTCTAATAGGCAGTTCCCGGTAACTGTGCAGGTTCTGCTTATAAATCAGCATACCTCCCGGGCAATTCATGGGCTTAATGGCGTAGTCGCCTTCATCAATAGTAGTAAAATACATATTCTCCTGGTAATGATCCCAGTGCCCGGACCTTTCCCACAATTCCCGGCTCAAAATAATAGGAGTGCGCACCTCCTGGTAACCTGCTTTACGATGTTCTTCCCGCCAAAAGTTCTCCAGTTCGTTGCGCAAAATCATACCTTTGGGCATAAAGAAAGGAAACCCCGGTCCTTCATCAACTATAGTAAATAGGCTCAGTTCGCGACCCAGCCGACGGTGATCACGCTTTTTCGCCTCTTCCAGTTTGTGCAGGTAATCGTCCAGCATAGATTTTTTAGGAAAAGAGGTAGCATAGACCCGCTGCAGCATAGGATTATTCTCGCTACCCCGCCAATAGGCCCCGGCCAGACTCATCAGTTTAAGAGCCTTAAGCCTACCGGTAGAAGGAACGTGAGGCCCGGCACAGAGGTCAGTAAACTCACCCTGCTGGTACAAGCTGATAATTGCATCCTCGGGTAAATCCTGAATAAGCTCGACTTTATAACCCTCATCACGCTCACTAAAGTATTCCAGAGCTTCTTCCCGGCTTAATTCTTTTCTGATAAAGGGATAATCAGCCTTAATAATGGCATCCATTTCTTTTTCAATTAGAGCGAAATCCTCCGGGGTAAAGGTATGGGAACTATCAAAATCATAGTAAAACCCCTTATCAATAGCCGGGCCTATAGCCAGTTTAGTATCCGGCCACATTCTTTTTACCGCCTGGGCCATGACATGAGCGGAAGAGTGGCGGTAAACATCAGCCCCCTCCTGGTCATCAAACCCCAGTAAATCCAATTCACCATCTTCATAAATCATAGTATTAAGGTCAGTCAGTTTACCGTTAAACGCCCCAATAACCGCATTTTTCGCCAGCCGGGGACTAATATCTTCAGCCACCTGGAGCAGAGTAATACCTTCCGGATATTCACGCTGGCTGCCATCTTTTAAGCTAATCAAAACCATCTAAAAAAACCTCCTGCTATAGAAGCCCTTAACCTAAGAGCAATAAAATCCCATCCTGTACAATACCTATAATAAGGCCTAAAACCCCACCTAATATTTCAATCGCCCGTATTTCCGGCGAGGAAATCCCCCTAATCATCTCTTCCAGCTGATCCAGGTCAAATTCATTTACTTTATCCTCAACAATTTGGCTAACCTTAATTTCCTCATTCAGGTACTCCTGTCCCGCCTGGAAGGACTTCCTAATCAGGTTTTCCGCTTCCTGGCGAATTATC
>JAAYCQ010000051.1 GCA_012729715.1 Syntrophomonadaceae bacterium | reverse complement strand
TGGCTGTAGCGCGTAGCGGTTCTGAACGCGCCATAAAGTCTCCACTTTCTAAACGGGTAATCACAACAGGAATTTTATATTTCAAACCATTAGCTCCTTTCGAATTTATTCCGGGTCATACCATGTTTTCAGTTTAGCATCGGCACCAAAATGGTACAAGTCAGACTGGTTTTTTCACTCATTACGAATACTTGTGTCCATTAAGCATAGTTTTTATGTCTTCCAAACTCATAGTCTCAACACCGGTTGAACTGTATGTACTGCATTCAGCTGATCTGGCACTGGCATAACGCTCCTGGTACTCCCGACGATCATGATCATAAGGTATAATTATAAAAAGCTCGTCTGTTTCCAGAGCCCGAGCACTTTCTTCCTCACTCATTAACTCCTCATACATCTTCTCCCCCGGTCGCAAGCCGATTATGCTCATTTCCACATCTTTGCCCGAATTTTCTACCACCGCCCGGGCCAGATCGCCAACCTTTAAAACCGGCATCTTAAATACAAAGGTCTCACCGCCTCGAGAAATGGCCAAAGACCCTAAAATTAAATCAACCGCACGATCTGCACTCATGAAAAAGCGGGTCATTTCCGGGTCAGTTACCGTAACCGGCCCCCCTCGTGCAATCTGCTTCTCAAAAAGCGGAACTACTGAACCCCGGCTATTAATAATATTGCCGAAACGAACGGACAGAAACTTGATTTGCCGGGGACCCTTCCAATGATCAGCTGATGATATCAGCCTCTCCGCCAGCAGTTTACTGGCCCCCATAGTATTGGTAGGGGAAGCTGCCTTATCAGTACTGGTATAAACCACTGCAGAGACCCCCGTTTCCATAGCACACTCAATTACATTCTGGGTACCTATTACATTGGTCTTAACCGCTTCCGAAGGGTTATACTCGCAGGCCGGTACATGCTTTAAAGCCGCCAGATGAAATACTATATCAATATCTTCCATCGATCTCTTCAACCGTTCCTTATCCCGAACGTCACCCAGGAAAAACCGCATCCGATTCATATCCAAACCATGGTATGTAAAATGCTCCTGTATTGCATACTGTTTATGTTCATCCCTAGAGTAAATGCGAACTACCGCCGCATCCAGTTCCAAAAGTCTTTGGGCCAGCTTCTTCCCCACTGTCCCCGTACCCCCGGTTACCAGAACCTTCTTATCCCGAATCATCTCGTTCATATCCATATTTTTTCTCCTCATCTCATCCAGCAATATAGCTGCAACTATGCACTCCCCGACCATCGATAAATTTCAAATAAGCCCTGGGTTGGCACCATAGTCTTACACCACAGATATAAGTGGCGCTAATGGCTACACTAATAAATATATCGCGTAATTCCTTCAAACTCTTTAAAGAAGTATTATAGTACAAAGCCAGATGAGGATAATTATTACCATCTCCTAGATTTCTGCGCAAAAAAATAACTCCGGCCCCTGGCTTACCAAGCCCCCGAGCCAAAGCCTTCATTAAATGCATTAGGTAATATTTTCCTTATTACTGCGTGTCTTTCTTTATAAATTAAGTTATAATTTAAAAGGGGTATATATGTAAATGGGAGTCATCATATTTCAATTAGTTTTTAACCCTGGTTGAAAAATATAACCTACAAATGGAGGGCGAAGAAGATTGAAAGACTACCACATCAACATCTTTTATAGTGAAAAAGACGGTGGCTATATTACTGACATCCCTGACTTAAAAGGATGCTCCGCTTTTGGGGTTAGCCCGGAAGAAGCCGCCAAAGAAATACAACTGGCCAAAGAAGCATGGATAGCAGCCGCCCATGAAGCTAATATTCCAATTCCCCGCCCCCGCTATAAACCCCTTATTTATCAGAATCATTAACCAGCCATGAAAAACGTACAATTATGATTTTATGTATCATCGCTTTTCAGCATACCGCTAGAGAAGGAAGGAGGTTATAATTTGCTCATTAAAATCAATGCTGACAAACTACAGCAGATAGTAGAAAAATATCACCTGAAACTATTGGTATATTACGGCAGCTACGCCCGGCAGGAAGACTATGACCCCTCCCGCAGTGACATAGATATTGCCTTTATATCGGAAGGGCAACTTAATAGCCAGAATGCTCAGTTTTAAGACCGGACATCTACCAGCAGAGAATCAGCAGGAGATTTCTTAGCCTTCAATACTTCATACTTTCGTTTTATCACCTGGCGAAATTCAGGTGAAATAGCATGCCAATCAAGTACATCAACCCGAAATGGTAGGTCAGATTCCTGAAATGCTTCAATTAATTCCCCAAACTCGGTTATACTCATTTTATCCTCACTGATAACAACTAAATCCAAATCCGAATAGCTCTTAAAATTTCCCTTAACCCGTGAACCAAAGGCCCAGACCTGACTATCGGGAACATATCTATCCAGGATACGAAGTATGATTTGCATTTGGGATTCAGTTACATTAATCATTTCTACTCTCCAAACTCTCGAGAAGTTTTTAGCATAATCAGGAAATTTTGAAGCTATTTCGTACACTTCCTCCGCAGTCTTATCATCATATATATGCGATGATATATTTCTAGCCCGATGAAATTCCATCCATATGTCAATATCCGAAATTAACTTATTCTCCACACCTCTTCGAAATAATTCCTTACGGGTTACCCCATCAATAGTTTCAGCACCAACATTATATTCAATCCAACGCTTCATAGACTTCCAACACAGTTCATAGCTAAATTCAAAATTTTGAATTACTCCAGCTTTCATCAAATCTATTTCATCAGTACTCACATCTTCCTGCAAAATTTTGTCAGCTGTAATCTGCAAAGCCTTTTCCAGCGACCTTATAGCATTTCCCAAATTACTTAACTCTAGTTTCACATCCCTTCCTCCTTTACCCTTTTATAATCATTATATAACCAGTCTTACCAATAAATCATTCCGGCATTACTATGCAATTTGAGCAAGCCCACCCAGTACCTTAATATCTAAATACTTTCTTTTGATACGTTTATGATAGGCGATCGTACTACAAGCATCAAGAGTGCTGTCAGGTAATATTTCCCTTTTTATCGCGTGTCTTATACAGGAAATTAAGTTATAATTTAAAAAGGGTAATTGCATGACCATGGTTACCTCTACCTATAGAAGCAGAAAGGAGGTTTAAAATTGCTCATTAAAATCAATACCGATAACGATAAACTGCAGCAGATAGTAGAAAAATATCACCTGAAACTATTAGTATATTACGGCAGCTACGCCCGGCAGGAAGACTATGGCCCCTCCCGCAGTGACATAGATATTGCCTTTATATCGGAACAGCAGCTTAATAGCCAGCAGTTGTTTGATTTAATGAGTGATTTAATCCTACTCCATCGCAAAAGCAACATAGACCTGGTCAACCTGCAAACCGCTTCCGGTCTTTTAAAAGAAGCAG
>JAAYCQ010000050.1 GCA_012729715.1 Syntrophomonadaceae bacterium | reverse complement strand
GGCCAACATCTATACCAACGGATTTGTGAGTTTCGGGTAACACTTCCGGCTCAACTACGCAAGCAAAGCAAACGTACCACTGGTCTACTTCTCGCTTAATGGTACAGGTCTTAATAGTGCCTTTAATACAACGATGTAGTTTAACCTTGATATTGCCTATTTTAGAGAGTTTAAGCCGTTGATAGCCTTTGCTATTATCCGATAGGCTAAACCCAGACTGAGGATAAGTGAAGCTGTCATACCAACCCTTGCCTTTGAAGCGAGGATAGCCTGGGGTTTCGTTGTTCTTTAGTCTGCGGAAGAAGTTTTGAAAACTTTTATCAACTCGAAGGATAACTTCCTGCAATACTTGGGAATGAATCCCTTTGTATTCAGGAAAGTATTCCTTTATCTCCAATAACTCGGCTTGTTGGTCTAATCTGCGAACAGACACACCGAACTGCCGATACGCTACTTTACGCTGTTCTAAGGCACAGTTATATAGCACTCGGCAGGATTCTAAAGTTTCCGCTAGGAGTTGCTTTTGTTGTTTAGTTGGATGCAAACGGTATTTATAAGTTTTCATGGTTGTATTATATCATAAAAAGAACAAACGTTCCCACCTTTCATCTCCCCATTGAAATAGGGAGAATTCCCGGCGGGTTTCTTAACAAGAAAACGCTTAGAAAAATTTTTGTCATTTTTCTGCCCCCTAAAGCAATTTCAGAAAGTCTTCTACCGAATAGACAGGAAATTCATTATAAGCATCTTTTGCTTGTGTCGGAATTACTGCGTCCAATCTGAACCCGCTACCTGCCCATGCCCTTAATGGTTCCAGACTTTCATGTGGATCAGCCGTCACATGTACGATCTTATATGCTGCCCCATAAATAAGCTCTAATGCCTCTGGAATCTGGGCATCTACCTCTACTACAAGATATTGTCCCGGCATGACAGAAGAATTGTAATTAACTGTATTGCCATCAGAATAAGCATAGTAAGGATTTTGTTTTTGGACTGGATCAGCAGCTATATTAAGATGTACAGTATTTAGTTGCCTGGCTAATTTAGCCGCAACTTGATTGCTATCAGCAGATTCCGATGTTTTGAATACTGCAATAATACGGTCACAGGAATTAATATAAGTCTTTAAATCTGTTTGGGCAGGAGTATAGGCTTTAGGTTTTGGTGTAACGGGTTTTACTGTTTCCTGCGGTGATTCTTGTGGTGCTTTTGGGACAAAACTCACAATGTCCACTTGTGATGGCTCCTGCGATGTAATTATACTATCTTCCCGTGGTTTCCATACATAGATATCCGGATACAACTTGTTATCAACTGCATACTTACATATTTCTTCTAGCGTTTTTACTGATAAACCTGTGGCTTCGGCAAACACTTTTTGAGAAGAACGCATTTTTCCTTCCTCATAATAAATAACAGCATGAGGATGAATTAAATTTAATGCCTGCCGAAAACATTCCGAATCTTTAGTCACAATAGCAATTACCGGAACATTAGTACTTATTGCTGTCTTTAATGTAGTATTAAAGTTACTGTCTTCAACTAAAGCAATAACATCTTGAGCATTCAAGTTTCCTGTCTCAGTTAGCGGTATTACCGGACAGGTGCTTAATAACGAATATTTTTTGGTTTCTTGTTCGGTTTTATTTATTATAATTCTCAATACAATACCTCCGTTTTTACAGTGGATTCACTGGCTTTTGTGTTAACACATAAAGTATTTTCCCGCTTGCAGCGGAGACTTTTAACTGAATATAATATAACTGTTGCAAATGGTGGTAATTCGAAGTCATAAAAGGTAATCCCATTAAGACTGGTATAATCAAAAAAGGATACCAATAAAATTCTGTCGGCGTTCTTTCTTCTGCGTTATAGATTTTTGTTTTATAAATTTCCCTCCGATTTTCCCTGCTTACAAAATCAAACCACTCCTGTTTAGCGGAATAGTTTTCTCTGTGCTTTTTTAAGGTTTGATGTGCGTCCAGTAATCTTTTGAAAAATTCCTGATTGTGGCCAAGATCGGGATGATGATGTTTTACAAGAAAATGCCATCTTTCTTTTAATTCCTCCTCTGTATAAAAAGGATTTATGTTAAACAACAGAACAGCTTCATCTTTCGTCATATCATCCCCCCCCCCTAAAAAAGCCCTCTATAAAGAGGGCTTTTGTCAATACCTATATCAAGTTAGCAACCATTTTCTTAGCAATTTTATTCCCTGTGAATATCATGGCACATATTATACAAAGCACAATTATTCCCCCGGTTGTATTAAATAGAGGGTATGCAAATTCGGGGGCTACTATCCGCATAAAAGCCATCACAAAGAAGGGCAGAATGGTTAGCACGGTGGTGGTGGTCATTATGCTGGCAGTAGTTGCTGCAACATATTTGCGATCTGCTCTGCGATCATACGCAGATTGTAGTAAGTGATTACATACTTCTACTAGATTACTGCCGGTTTTATCATATAGTCTGAAAGCCATTTCAAGTTGATGTAGATCAGTCCATCCGGTTTCTTCTGCCACTGTACGGATTGCTTCGGAATAGTTATTTCCAGTACGGTTCCTGCGGATTATTTCAATAAAAACGTCTCTTGCAGGATTTTTAAGGCCTGTTATGGTTTCCTCAAGTGCTTGATAGGGATTTGCACCACCTTGCAAAGAAGAAACAATAGAATTTAATACTTGGGTATATTG
>JAAYCQ010000049.1 GCA_012729715.1 Syntrophomonadaceae bacterium | reverse complement strand
TGCTCGTGCCTATAGCTCCATGCTGGCTACCCTGGCAGTGGTAGCTATAATAATGACGGGCATATTAACCAGCCTTCTGGTTTCTTATTTGTTATCCCGCACCCTTTTACAAGGAGTTTCCTCCTTCTTTGTACTGGAGCTTCCTCCATTTCGCAAACCCCAACTGGGCCAAATCCTCATCCGCTCCCTGCTGGACCGCACTCTATTTGTACTCTGGCGCGCTGTGGTCATAGCTGCTCCGGCAGGAGCCCTGACCTGGATACTGGCTAACAGTTTTGTTGCCGATACCAGCGTATTTGCATTAATAGCCGGTTGGCTCGACCCCCTGGGCCAACTTATGGGCATGGACGGGATTATCCTCATCGCCTTCCTGTTAGGACTACCCGCCAATGAGATTGTCCTGCCTATCCTTATCATGGGCTATTTATCAGCCGGCTCTATGTTGGAACTGGATAGCCTGAACGCATTGCAGACCTTATTGCTGGACCATGGCTGGACCTGGATTACCGCCCTCTGTGTAATGCTTTTTTCCCTGCTCCATTTTCCCTGCGGCACCACCCTTTATACTATTTTCAAGGAAACCCGCAGTGCCCGCTGGACCATTATGGCTGCCCTGATTCCCCTGGCCCTGGGAATCCTGGTGACTTTGATAGTTAACCAGGGGGCGAAAACTATATTCTTCTGATTGAGGGTTTTGCATAATAAAAAAATCTAAAATATCATTCTGAGCGTTAGCGAAGAATCTTTAAGTTCCTTCGGCTTTGCCTCAGGATGACACTCCTAAAATAACTTACTAACTTTGAAAAAAGTTAATTATGCAAAACCTTCTATTGTGTAGAGTAGACCCGGTTCTAAAGCTTAATCATTATCTAAAGTATTGCTCAATATAATTACCGCTTAGTGCCGGGGTGCTATTTTTTCACACTTTGTTCTTGAAATAAACCGTAATAATCCAAGTTTCATATATACTTATAATAGGGATAAGTCTATATTGCCAAGATATTTTGTCGGAATTAAGCAATGATGCCTTAAAAGCCTGGCAATACCAGGGTCGGCATAGGGAGGCAATAATGGGAACAAGAGAAAACGTAAGGGGCGAACTGCATTATTATTCTGACCAGCTTAAACGCAAATTGGAGCAAATGCGTTTTGCACCTGCCACCGTTGTCGAAGCCCCTTCCGGTTACGGTAAAACCACAGCGATACGGGACTTTATGCAAAACAGTCTCCCCCAGGGCACACCCGTCTATTGGTTCACTACCATGGATGAAAAGCCCTCCGCAGGTTTTCGGAGACTCTGCCGTGAGATTGAAAAGATTGACAACTATGCGGGTGAGCGCCTCGTTAAAATTGGATTACCCAACGCTGGCACCATTGGCGAAGCCACTGAAGCCCTGCGCTCAATCCAGTGCAAGCATGAAACCTATCTGGTGATAGATAACTTTCAGTTTTTGCAGGACGCCCTGCCCCCAGCTTTTTTTCTTGCGCTCCTCGAACATGGCGGCCAAGGCCTGCATGTTATTATCGTGACCCAAATGCTCAAACGAGATACCCTTTCTATTGTTTCAAGTCATGGGGTTTTGCATATTACGGCTACCGATATGCGGTTAAGTGCAGGAGATATCTGCCGCTATTACGCCCTGGCCAATGTAAAAATTACCCCGGAGGAAGCACAGGAGGTCGAGCGCTACACCGAAGGCTGGATTATCGCAATCTATTTACAGCTCTCTACTTTCTTGGAAACAGGCACATTCTCCGATACACCCGGTATTCTAGCCCTCATCGAACATTTGGTGTGGGATAGGTTGACCGGAGCGCAGCAAACCTTCCTTTTGCACCTATCACCGTTTGAGATGGTCAGCGTACAGCAGGCATGTTCCCTCATCGGCTGTGATACACTGCCCGAATACGCTTTGGATGCGCTAGCAAGCCCCTTTATCCGCTACGACCTGGCCGAGCGCCAATACGAAGTGCATAGCATTCTGACCGAACTTCTGATTCAAAAGCGCGGGGAGCGTGGGCCTGCATTTGAACGCCAGTGCCTGTTGCGGGCGGGAGATTTCTGCCGGGATGAAGGCCAAACCGCCAGGGCTCTGGGCTTCTACAAACAAATTCGAGATTATGAGCGGATGCTCTCGCTTGACCTTTCCGAAATGAACTTGGAGATTATAGGCGGTGTGCCCTTTACCGAGTTAGCTCTTGATATTGCCCAGAATTGTACGGCAGAAATCAAAAAGAAATATATCCTTAACATGCTCCGCATTGCCTGGACATTGTTTATGGCCGGGATGAATGAGCACTTTGAGATATTGATGGAAGAACTACATACCATGCCGGAACTGTTGGAGAATTCAGATTTGTTAAGGGAATGGCTGCTGTTATCTTCATATAGGAGTTTCCCTTGCCTGGCTGAGATGACTGCCCTAATCAGACAGGCTGCCCCGCTTTTTAAAAGCCAATGCTCCCAGGTAATTCTCCCTACCGCGCTCTGGTGCTTCGGCAATTATTCTCCGTTGACTCAGTTCTACACTACACCTGGTGAGGCCGATCGTGAGGCTAATGCGCTGGAGGAGTACATCACCATGTATTCACGTCTTACAAATGGTCACGGGAGCGGAGCTGATGTGCTATTTCGTGCGGAACTGGCCTATCAACGGGGAAACTTGAGCGACGCGGAGATACTTGCCTACAAGGCAGCGTTTCTTGCCGAAAGCAAACAGCAAAGTGTCGTTCTATTGGGCGCCGCCATACTGCTGGCCCACGTTGCGCTGCATAAGGCGGATATAGTCGGCTGGGAACGTGCTATCGCCTCAATGGAACGTGCTGCTTCCTTCGATCGGCAGGATACGTTCGTCATTCGGTCGCTTCTGGATATTATTCGGGGCGTTCTTCAAAACGAGTTTCAGAATCATATGAGTATCGCTGATTGGCTGCAAAAAGCAGATTTTTCGGAGCGTCGCCTGTCGCCTGCTATGACCCAAATTGGGTTGTTCGTACACCTGGGCTTTCTCATGCATCAAGGTGAATTTGCTCGGGTTATAGGCACGTTACAGGCCATAAGGCCTCCGGACGGGCTATTGAGCCCCTATGAGGATCTCTTTGCTTGTTTCCTTATGGCCATCAGCCATATGGCGTTGGGCAACCGTGCCCAAGCCGCAGCTCTTGTTGAACACGCTGCCCGAAAGGCTCTTCCCGATGGGTTGGTATCTCCCTTTGCCTCGTATTCACAACTGCTGGGGAATCTGGTTGATGAGGTCATTGCGCGTGATTATCCCGCCCTTTTAGGGAAGTTCAAGACCGTCAGGAAGCGCTTCTCACAAGGCTGGTTTACGTTGCGTGAAGCCCTCTTTTCAGGCGACCTGCCTCCTGACTTAACGGAACGGGAATATGAGGTGGCTAAATTGGCAGCAGAAGGACTGCGTAACAGCGAAATTGCAGAAAAGCTGATAATAACTGAAAGCACAGTGCGCGCACATATGCGAGCAATATTTCAAAAGCTGCAAATCGACCGCCGTACCCGCCTGGCGGAAAAACTGAAATAGAATATTTTTAAAAAATAGTCCATTAAGATCGTCCATTCGGACGATGCGCAAAACAAAATCCCATTCTATAGTTAATCTGTAGGATGGGATTTTTCTATTTGCTACGGAGAAGGAGGCATATGCGTGAATTACATCAAAACCGTGCTGCCCATGAAGGACTGCCGGCTTTTTATGGAAATGGAGAGTGGCAGTACAGTAACAGTAGACCTTTCCGGCAAGCTGCACACCATGAAATACGGCGAGCTTGCCGATGAAACATTCTTTAAAACCGCCGCCACCGACGGCGATTATGTTATCTGGGGCGGCGGGCGACTGCGCCTGACGGTTAACGAACTGATGGAGGTGGTTTTACTGGGATGATTGAGGGGTGAGTTAAGTTGCAGTAAAGTTACCCTGATTACATAACCAAGTAAAAAATAAAGGAGAGGAAGCGAGAATGACTGGCAACAAATTCAATGGGATTACCCGTTTTTTGAAAAGAAAGAGAAGTTTTTGTGCCCTCCTGCTGGCTATGATATTTCTGTTTACTACTTCCATAGCGGCTTATGCACTACAAGCAGAGGCTCCCACCGCTAACCCACCAGCGGGAACTTATGGTGGAACACAAAATGTTGAGTTGAAAACAGAAACCGTAGCAGCATCGGTTTATTATACGACCAATGGCAGCGAGCCGACAACCGGCAGCACCCTGTATACCAACCCAATAGCAGTAGCATCTAACATGACCATAAAGGCTATTGCCGTAAAGGATGGTATGGAAAATAGTTCGGTATCAACATTTGAATATGTACTTTTTGCCGGCGGTAGCGGCACTGAGACAGACCCCTATCAGGTCGCAACGGCCGAACAACTTAATAATGTGAGAAACTACCTCGATAAACATTTCATACAGACAGCAGATATAGACCTGGGTGTTGAGCCTTATAATACTGGTGCGGGTTGGGAGCCCATCGGCAATGATTTGTCTCCATTTACCGGTACATTCGACGGCAAAGGCAACACCATTAGCAAACTTACTATTAACCGGAGTACCACGAATTACGTAGGTTTGTTTGGTTTTACCGGAGTTGAAGCCGAAATCAAGAATGTGAAACTAGAGGAAACGAATGTAACTGGTAGTTTCTACACCGGCGGACTGGTAGGATGGAATTGCAATGGTACAATCACCGACTCCTACGCCATCGGTGCTGTCGCTGGTGATTACTTTGTCGGTGGACTGGTAGGAGTCAATAACAATGGTGCAATCACCAACTCCTATGCTACCGGTGCTGTCGCTGGTGATTTCGCTGTCGGCGGACTGGTAGGTTTGAATTCTAATAAACAATACGGCAACGAAACCATAACTGACTCCTATGCCTCTGGTAATGTCACTGGTACCAAATCTGTCGGCGGACTGGTAGGAGACAATTACAATGGTGCAATCACCAACTCCTACGCCACCGGTAATGTAGAAGGCACAGAAGGTGTCGGCGGACTGGTGGGATACAATGGTGGTGTAATTACCAACGCTTACGCTATCGGTGTTGTAATAGGTACAAGCAATGTTGGCGGACTGGTGGGTAATAATAATAATGGTACGGTCACTGCTAGTTTTTGGGACACAGATACATCAGGGACGGATTCATCACTTGGTGGTGATGGGGCTATAGGTAAAAATACAACGGATATGAATCTGCAAGGAAATTATGAAGGTTGGAATTTTGATAAAGTTTGGGGTATTAATGACAGTGATAATAATAGATACCCTTTCCTAAGATGGCAGGGATACAAACATGTACAGACCCATGCACTTAATATTACAGCATCAACAAGTGGCAGTATTACAACAGGCACCAGCGGCAATTATCTTGCGGGCACAGATATTGCCATTGCCGCAAAACCGGCCTCCGGATACAGCTTCAATAAATGGACTTCCACCGGCGGTGGTACTTTTGCCAATGCCAATAACGCCAGCACAACCTATACCATGCCAGCAAACCCAGCCACAATTACGGCAACCTTCACACCCACCGGGAACGGGTCCGGTGGCGGAACTTCAGGAGGAGGCGGCGGTAGCAGCACCAGTACCACTCCTTCCGGAACACAGGTAACCCCCTCAGGTCGAACCGCAAGTCAAAACGGGGTAACCCTAACTTTCCCTGCCGGAGCGGTGGAAAGCGATATCCGGGTGCAGGTGAAAGAAGCAGGTCTGACCACAGGTATGACTCTGCCGGAGAATAGTCAGTTGCTCAGCCGTATAATGGATATTATAAAAGACAAATCCGGCAACTTCTTAAAACCGGTTACTATTACCTTGTCCTTTGATAACTCCGGTCTTAACCCGAATGAATATGATATCGCCATTTACTACTATGATGAAGATACGGGTAAATGGATAGCTTTGGACAACATCAGGCTAAACTTTGACACCGGTACCATCAGCGGTGATACTACTCATTTCACTAAATTTGCCGTAATAGCTACCCCAAAAGCCATTAAGGAAGAAAAACCAGCTAAACCTGTAACTCCCCAACCAACCGTGAATATCCCCAGTGATATTTCCGGTCACTGGGCTAAAGACAGCATTATGAAACTGATTAATGCCGGAGTTATATCCGGTTATCCCGATGGAACCTTTAAACCTGACAAAACCATCACCCGGGCTGAGTTTACCGTTATGCTAGTCAAAGCCTTGAATTTAGAAACAAAAGTGGGGAAAACATTCACGGATACCATTTCTCACTGGGCCAAAGACAGCATTTCCACGGCTGCTGCTCACGGCATTATCAGCGGCTATGATGAAAACACCTTCAGCCCCGATGATTTAATTACCAGGGAACAGGCCGCAATAATTATAGCCCGCGCCGCCCAACTGGAAACTGCTACCGATGAGTTAATCTTTACCGACAGCCAGGCCATCTCTCCCTGGGCCAAACCCGGCGTAGCTGCAGCGTTTAATAGCAGATTTATCACCGGCTATCCCGATAATAGTTTTAGACCGCAGGGCAATACTACTCGGGCGGAAGCAGTTAGCTTAATACTAAAAGTAATCTAATACAGGCCATAGAGAAAAATTGAAAAAGAGGCTTCTTCCTGGTAAATACGGCAGAAGCCTCTTTTATATAAGCTTACTTATTTCCTCTACAATTCCCAGCGGTTCTTGGAAATCTTACAGGGAGAAGGGTTGCGGTTGTAAATCAATGCCATAATCCAGGGATTATTCGTTCGCTTTACCTGGCTGAAGTCCTGCATTATTGAAGTTTATGGTTTGTTTCCATCTCTCTAAAAATGACACAACAAAACGTCCCTTTGTGTTATGTAAGGTTGCAAACTACCGTATCAACCACTCATAATCCTGACGGCAGTCCACAATATAATCAACGTATACCATCTGACCCTTAATTTGATAAAGAATCAGATACCTTTTCCCCACCAACATTTTGTGGTATTTATTGGGGGGAATAAAATCTGCTGCCAGAAACGGAAAACGTTCGGGCATTTGGTACAGGGATTTGATAGCATCGATTAGATCATTTTTCATCTTACGGGCAGCGGGCAGGCTTTTCTCTGCTAGAAACCGGACATGGCCCGCCAGCATCTGACGAGCCCGATCGGAGATAATTACATTATATTGAGGATTATTTTCCATGCTCTACCTCGTCAAGAATACTTTCCAGATAGCTATCCAGTTCCTCCGGTATAGTTCCGGTACGCCCAACCAGACGGTCTTCTTCGACAGCCAACAGCTCTTCCCGCAGTTTTAGCATTTTTTCGCGGCGTACAAATGCCTGTATATCCATAACTACAAGATCGCCCTCGCCATTTTTGGTAAGATATACAGGCTCACCGGTGGACTTGCACAGAGCCGCAATTTCATTATAATTCTGCCTGATACTTGCGGAGGGTTTAATCTGCATGGTATCAGCTCCTTATAGTAATATTCTAATCATATTATATGCCTTACATGCTATGGAATCAAACTGTAATTATTTTACATGCGCAAGACTGCGTAACAGCGTGATCGCAGAAAAGCTCATGATAACGGAAAGCATACTGCGTACACATATACGAGCAACGTCTCAAAAGCTTCAAATCGACCGCCGCACCCGCCTATTACCATCATTTTATATTTATGTGCTGGTAAACTGATTGTTTCAATTTCAAAATGGTATTTTTAAAAGAGGTTTCTACCTGATAAATGCGGCAGAAGCCTCTTTTGTTTTTCCACATAAGTCTCATATCACTCTGGGAAACCCATTAGATGGCAACCTACCTTCAAAGTTGTCTGCTCAGAGTAAAATAGTCTTAATAATGCGGGTGGGGTAGACCATTTCCATGGTCTTGTTTTACAACAGTTAGGGATGATTTGCCAGCATATCGGCATAATTTCCTGATAAAGGTAGGAGGATTTTACACTAACCCGGAGAGCCGTATATATGACTGCTCACTATTGTATATCAGGTTTGAATTAACGGGGTATTATATTATAGACTGTTAGGTATAGTTGTTAAGGAATAATTTAATAATGCTCTTGTCATATCGCTGAGTCTTCGGAGTTACCGAAGAGCGGGGGACCCAATTTTAGGGGTGAATCTGGATTTTCCAGTAGGGCTATCCCTGGCCCGAATCCGTCAGCTAACCTCGTAAGCGTGTAAGGGAGACCAGGGTCATATATTGTTTTTTGATGGCCAAAGGCTTCTTCCTTTGGTCATTTGTTTTTTTAGCCTACTTTAAATAATAGTAAAAACTAGACCTGGGTCTTTCGAGAGACCATATTCCTTTACTAAGGAATATCTTTAACAAAGGAGTGATGGACTAGAAAAAAGACCGGATTATTTGAAAGTCTAATTATTATTGTGCAAGAATCAGGGAGTGATCAGTTATAAAAGACAATCTATTATCACCTGAAATCAACTTGAGGTTTCCATCTGAAGAGGATGGGAAGGGTATCTGGGAACTGGTTAAGTCTACCCGGGTACTGGATCTAAATTCGGCCTATAGCTATCTGCTACTGAGCAAATATTTTAGTGATACCTGTGTAGTTGCTGATGTAGAGGGTAAAATAGTAGGCTTTGTTTCCGCCTTTCATCCCCCAATGCAAGCAGATGTAATTTTTGTATGGCAGGTAGCGGTGGATGAAGCATTTCGGCGCCGCCGGTTGGGCATGAATATGTTAAAGCACCTGTTAGCAAGAGAAATTTGTAGCAATAACCGTTACCTGGAGATAACGGTTAACCCCTCCAATCAAGCCGCATATAGTCTGTACTACCAACTAGCTCATGAACTTAAGACATCCTGCGTAGAAGAGGAATGTTTCCCCTCCCGGTTGTTCCCAGGTGGACAACACGAAGAAGAAATTATGCTGCGCATAGGTCCCTTGATATAAATGCCAGGCACGAAAGGAGATGTTTTCGTGAATAGTTTGAATATTTTTAATGAGTTGGAATCTGAAGTACGAAGTTACTGCCGCAGTTTTCCAACCGTTTTCACCCATGCCAGCGGTTACCGGCTTCGGGATGATAAGAACAAAGAATATATAGACTTTTTCTCTGGAGCGGGAGCCCTTAATTACGGCCATAATCCTTCGCAAATAAAGAAAAAACTGATAGAGTATCTAAGTCGTGATGGTATAGTTCATAGCCTTGACATGGCTACAGAAGCTAAGATGGAGTTTCTAAAGCAATTTAATCAGGTTATCCTGAACCCACGAAAAATGAAATACAAGATAATGTTTACCGGTCCTACCGGTACGAATGCAGTGGAAAGCTCATTGAAATTAGCCCGCAAGGTTACCGGAAGAGACAGCATTATGTGCTTTACCAATGCTTTTCACGGCATGACTATGGGTTCTCTGTCCGTAACTGGCAACGCTAGCAAACGTCAGGGAGCAGGTATTCCACTGGGTAACGCTGTTTTCATGCCCTATGATGGATATTTGGGCGAAAATGTGGACACTGTTGATTACATCCGTAAGTATCTTAATGACAGTTCCAGTGGTATATCTCTGCCGGCGGCTATTATTCTGGAAACGCTGCAGGGAGAAGGTGGTTTGAACGTAGCCCGTTTGGAATGGCTAAAACATATAGAAGCTCTCTGCCGGGAAAAAGATATCCTCCTGATTATTGACGATATTCAGGCTGGCTGCGGTCGTACCGGAACCTTTTTTAGTTTTGAGCCGGCGGGTATTAGCCCGGATATTATTTGCATCTCCAAATCAATCAGCGGTTATGGTCTTCCTATGGCAATTACCCTGATTAAACCGGAATTGGATATCTGGTCGGCAGGTGAACATAACGGTACTTTCCGAGGTCATAACCTGGCCTTTATAGCTGCCACCGAGGCTCTAAATTATTGGAAAGAAGATGCTCTATCTAAACAAGTCAGAAATATGGAAAAAGAAATACGTAGTTTCCTGTCCGATATGGTCAAAGAACACCCGGAAATTAAGGGTGAAGTCCGGGGCAGGGGTTTCATGCAGGGCATTGCCTGTGAAGTTGACGGTTTGGCTGAAAAAGTCTGCTCTACTGCCTTTACTCGAGGTTTAATTATGGAGACATCAGGTGCCAGGGATGAAGTAATTAAGATTATGCCGCCTTTGACCATAGATGAGGCTGGTTTGCAGGAAGGTTTATACATATTAAAAAATAGTATTGAAGATACAAAGGT
>JAAYCQ010000048.1 GCA_012729715.1 Syntrophomonadaceae bacterium | reverse complement strand
TATTTCTATGTTACCATTACCTAAATAGCTGGCGTATTTTGCTGGCAGTAAAGGAGGTAGGTATGATGTTAGTTACCAGACAGGCTCCAGATTTTACTACCGAAGCATTTCACCAGGGAAAAATTAAAAAAGTTAGTTTATCCGATTACAAAGGTAAATGGGTAGTACTTTGTTTTTACCCGGGGGATTTTACCTTTGTATGACCGACCGAACTTTCACACATAGCAGTTGGCTATGATGAACTTCAGCAATTAGGGGTTGAGGTACTGGCTATGAGCGTTGACAGTCCTTTTTCCCATAAAGTATGGAATGAAACCGAACTAAGCAAGATGGTGGAAGGCGGTATTCCTTTCCCCATGCTAAGCGACCGGGGCGGTAAGATTGGTACTTTGTATGATGTGTATGACGAGAAAGCCGGGGTAGACATTCGTGGTCGTTTCTTAATAGACCCGGACGGCATAATTCAGGCCGCCGAAATACTGGCTCCTCCGGTAGGAAGAAATCCTGCTGAGCTTAAGCGGCAAATTAAGGCTTTCCAACATAACCGGGAAACGGGCGAAGTGATACCATCCGGATGGCAACCGGGAGGTCCAACCCTGAAGCCTTCCACTAACCTGGCTGGCAGGGTATGGGAAGTCTGGCAGCCACCCAAAGAATAATACGAAAAAACAAAGGGCTCTTAAAAGAGCCCTTTATTTTTTTAATAATCTAAACCAGGGGAAAGGAAAATTTTTCTTTATGGTTTGCTTTAAAAGCTACCTTGAAGGTAGTGCCCTTAGGACCGGTATCTACACTTATGGCAGCATTATGACGGGCGGCAATACTGTAACATATAGCCAGTCCCAGTCCGGTTCCGGTTTCTTTGGTAGTTACAAAAGGAGTACCCAGTTTATCAAAAATCGAAGGATCTATACCGCTTCCCTGGTCCTCAACTGCTAAAACTACTTTATTATCCTCCAGGAAGGTTCGTATAAAAAGGATGCCTCCCGTCTGCATAGCTTCCAGCCCGTTTAGGGTAAGATTGAGCAGCAGCTGCCTGATTTCGTTAGCATCTATGCTAACTGGAGGAATATTTCCCAGATCCAGTTTTACCTGTTTGTCAGCCTTCAAGCCTTCAGCAGCTATCAAAGGGTAGAGGTTACTTACAATGGCATTTATATCCTGTACTTGCAGATAAATAGCCTTATCCTGAGCCATGGATATAAACTCGGTAATAATTTCGTTAGCAGCCTTGAGTTCATCTATCATCAGGTCAAAATAAGAGCCGTACGGCTCGCAACCTGGTTCATCCTTGAGCAACTGCAGGAAACCGTGCACGGTAGTCATGGGGTTACGAATTTCATGTCCCATACTGGCGGCCATCTCTCCGGCCAAACGCAGGCGATCCAGCCGGGCCATTTCCTTTTCCAGTTGTTTACGGTTAGTTATATCGCGGGTAACAAATACTACTCCTGACATTCTACCCCGCTCATCCCATAATGTGTTACCTATGGTTTCCAACCAAACCCAGTCTCCATTCTTATGACGGTAACGTAATTCTATTTTACCATGGGAACCACGTCGTACCGCACGTATTCCTTCGGCCCTTACCATCCGCAGGTCGTCGGGATGAGTACCCTCAGAGACATTACGCCCCAGGGCTTCATCCGGGTCATAGCCCAGTACGGTTTTACAGGAGGGACTGATATAGATGATGTTGCCTTTACGGTCCGTTTCGCATATTATATCCAGCATACTAGTTGTAATTCGGCGCAGCTGCGTTTCACTCTTCTCCAGGGCGGTAGCTGCCCTTTTTTGCTCGGTAATATCCTGAACCTGAACCAGGAATGATCCGGCTTCACCGTGCATTGATTCCATAGGGGTAATCAGATAATCCAGGTATGCTACCCCGGTTTTTTTACTGTGGTACAGCTCGTTTTCCCTAACTTTATCAAAACTGAATTCACCGCTGTATCTTACTATCTGCCCTTCTTTTAGATCTTGCTTGGCGTCCTCGGGCAGATTAGGGTCATCGAAGAGCTTAAAACCGGTAATATCCTTCAGGTTGCTTACCCCAAAAATCTCCAGACAGGCATGGTTGGCATCAATAAGGATACCGTCCTCATTGATCAGGACTATACCAATGGGAGATTGTTGAAATATATTGCGAAACTTTTCTTCACTTAAGGCCAGAGCTTTTTCCGCCCGCTTGCGCTCCGTGATATCAACTGTTACTCCTACCAGCCCGATTAATTCATCGGCCATATTACAGACGGTTGCTTTATTGTATATGACATCGTGAATAGTACCGTCTGCATAGGGCAATACACCGTCATATAACTGTACACCCCTGGTTTGAAAAAGCTTCTGATCCATTTCCCAGCCTGATTCCGATAATTCCCCGGGAGCCAACTCTTTAAAGGTGCGGCCAATGATTTTTTCTTGGGGCTGACCTATAACTGTTTCATAGGCCCGGTTACAGAGCTGGTATTTACCATCCAAACCTTTAAAAAATACCGGATTAGGTATAGCATCAATAAGGTTTTGCAGGAAATATAATTGTTCTTGCCGCTCCTTCTCCAGGTTTTCTAGCAGGTTACGGGGTAAACGGTATTGAGTATTGTAGCAAATCTTATTTTTTCTTATATAAATCGGGTGAGCCATAACTATTTCTTTCATAGTGCGATTACTATAACGTTTATTAAAGCATCTAAACATAGCGATGCATCGGAAATTAGGGAAGAGATTCCGGTTTAAGACCCCTACATAATCCAGTATTTTATCGGGGTTATGGGGGCTGTGTCCCAGCATCCAGCCTATTTCACCGGTAAAACGTAAAGACACATAACCTTCTGAGCGTGCCTGGAGAGATTCCCGCCCTAATAAAGCGGTGATAGTCTCCGGATTTAGGGAATTCTTCAATTCCGCCCAGGAATTTATGCTAATAATTAGCAATTGCCTCTTAATATCGTCGCTATTAATATCCACACCGCGAGCTTGCAAGTATTGCCATATCTGTTCAGGAGTATGGTTTTTAATCATACAGATACACTTTTCATTTTTTTCCAGACCGCTTATCAGAAAAGCAGATAC
>JAAYCQ010000047.1 GCA_012729715.1 Syntrophomonadaceae bacterium | reverse complement strand
TGAAGTCTTTATTACGTGTTCGGGCGGAAAAAAATGGTAAAGCATAATTACTGTCAAATCCCAAAATTCCTGCATATGGCAGGATTTTTTTATTTTGCTGTAGAAGGTACTTTAATGATACATTCAAAAGGGAGATGCTTTTTGTGCAGATTACTTTTATAACCGAAGGTACAGATACTGAAAGACAAGCCAGAATTGACAAGACTTATACACGATTAATTAAGCAATTTAAGGAAGATTATTTAAAGGAAATGTCAGAGAAAGATCAGTTATTAAAATCCAGTAATAAACAAAAATATAATACCATTGTTGATCCAGGGAGAAATTAACATGGTAAAAAGATTTTTCACCAGGCAGGTTAGTTTCCTGGAGACAGTAGCTACAATTTTGGTTCTGATAGTTGCGACATATATTATATCCCAGGATTCGCTTACGTTTGTTATCGCTGCTTATTCTCTACTTATCGGTTCTGCCTTAATTTTATTATACTTATTATTCTGCTGGAAACGGTTAGATAAGAATACCAGGCTGGGCAGTATTATAAGTATAGTAGTTTGGTTATTACTGATGTATGGGTTAGTCCATGCCAGGGGGTTAGAGATGGCTTTTTTGTGGTGGCGGGGATTTTAGGTACTGGATTAGTTTTTCCTCCCTTTGCAATCATATTTGTGTTTTTCCTCTCTATGGTTTCTTTAAGGTTTACATACCCCGCATGATACATATCCGGTCGCCTCAGCCTCTTCTTTGGACTCAAACCATATTTCGTTTGCCCATTGGATTTGCTTTGCATATCTACAATCAGGGTAGTGATACTTATTTGATTTTGTGCTACCAACATATTTACCTTGCGAGGTAATAGGCAATGGGGGTGGCGTTCCTGCTGGTTGTACGATTGGAGTAGAGGCTGATGTTTTTTGAGTAGTAACCGAATAGGTTTTTCCATCAGTAGTAACAATAATGTTTCCGTTCAAATCCGTCCTGTAAACCTTGACACCTGCCGCTTGTAATTTGTCTAATGTTTCTGCTGCCGGGTGACCGTATGTATTTCCGGCACCAACTGATATTACTGCCACTTCAGGATTTACCCTGGAGAGAAACCCGGGACTAGTAGATGAATTACTGCCGTGATGACCGCCTTTTATAATCTCGGCGGAAATATCACCTTTAAGATTTAATTCTGCTGGTGTCTCAGCATCACCGGCAAACAAGAATTCTATGTCTCCACAATCCAGCCTAGAGATTACAGAATAATCATTTACATTTTTCCAGCTTTCCTGGCCGGTTAATATCTGTAAGGTATTATTTCCCCAGGTAAATGTTTGTCCCATATCTTCTTCCCAGTGGCAACCTTCAGCCTGGGCTGCAGCAGCATAATTACTGTATGTCTTTGTAGATGCTGCTTTTCCGCTGTCTATGATTTGTTCAACGACAAAAGCATTAAGAACCGCAGGCAAGCCACCGATGTGGTCTTCATGAGGGTGGGTAGCAATCAGAAGTTCAATATCGTCTACGTTTTGGCTGCGAAGATAATTAACCACGGTTGAACCATCGGCAGCATTACCACCATCTATAAGAACATCGTTATTGTCGGGTAACTGTATGTATATCGAATCAGCCTGGCCTACATCAATAAAGTGAACCTTTATATCCTGAGTTGGGGGAGGGGTACCGGAAGGTGGTATTGAGAAAATTGTTATCGTTTGTGAAGCTTGATCCCAGCCTACCGTACCGCCGAAAGCCTCGCCAACAAACCTAAGTGGCGCCAGGGTGCGACCATTTATTATTTTTGCTGGCACATCTAACTTTTTAGCCTGGCCGTTAATGGTAGGTCCAGTAGAACCAATCGGAAGAATTACTGTTGTATTGCCCTTAACTGCCGTGGCCGTTTTAGTGTCCTGATCCCAGGATACGGTAGCCCCCATTGACTCGAAGATACTACGTAACGGAACCAGAGTTCGGCCATCTTCTAGGATGGGCTGGGCATCAGTAAAAATAAGCTGTTCTCCGTCTAAGATTACTGTTGGAGCAGCCAAAGCAACTCCGGGAATTAACAACATCAGCACCAGAGTAATTAGCAATAGCCTTTTAGTATTCATGCAATACCCTCCTCGTTTTAATCGCTTGATTAATAGTAACAAAAGACAGAAAAGGTAAGGTCACCTGCATACAATAGAGTTATCTACCATTTAAGAGACTGCTGGTAAAAATTATCAGGCCTTATAGATTATTGTATAATATAATTGTTTAAAAGCGTTAGGATAAAACAAAGGTAAAACAATAAGTGTAACAGAATGTATTCTACGAGAGGATCCAGCAGGGTTTTTTTGAAGAAAACTTTTAACTCTGGGGATGAGAGTTTCACGGATAGTTAGAAGCGATCATTAATGCTGATAATATAGAAAAAGTAACCTTCGCTGCTCTCTACGCCTATATGCTGGGTGACCAGGTTATGGTCTGTGAGTTGGCCGAAACCTTTTACAGCCGGGAGGAGGCCCGGGCCGGCCTAGATAACCCCGTCGATACCTATGATCCGGTGCCTTTCCACCAGTGGGTGCAGGACCAGTATTGGACGGCAAGCGGGGTTAAGGTTGAGAAGATGGTGTTTTGAGGGTTAAGAATAATTCAGCATGAAAGACCTGGTGAAAGCCGGGTCTTTTTGTCCGGTTAAAGCACTAAGCCGGTCTGAAGCTTCGTAGCTGTGGATAAGGTAATGGTAGCTAAACGAAGTAGAATTATTATTTTATCCATCTCAGCAGGCATAGCTAATTAATTTATTCAAAATCTTCGAAATCAGTGCTAATACGATTGTCAAGTTGAGACTCATCTAATTGACGTACACTCGGATTTGTATTTTTTATTAATTCATCTATATCACTATACCAAGGATATTTTATAACAGGTCTATCTTTTAATCCGGGAATTATAACGTCAATTATATAATTTTGATATAAATGTTCTGGAGATGACGGTGAATGACTTATTGTTTCAGGATTCATAAAAACAAACTCATGTTTACCTGTCCGGAAAAATAAATCAACGGCCAAAATACTAAAATCTGCTACTAAGGGTGCGGTCTGTTCGATACCAGAAGGACTGACTCTTATGTTGGGTTTATGTGTTTCTAGAACAACAATTATTCCTTGTTGTTTGCGATAACTTTCTTCGGTAAATAATAAATCATCTTGTGAATAGACCCATTCTTTTAGTTCGGATTTCGTTTGCCATATTCCGGATAGAGTTACGCTATTCGGGCCAGGATAATTAATATCCCAATTAAATGGCGGAAAAGTTTTATCTTTATTGTTTTTTTCATATTTAGCTTTCGCTTTTAAATATGTAGCATAACCTTTGTTATAAATTTTTTCATTTGATTCAGGAAAAGCAAGTCTTCCTAAAAAATTATAAACTGATTTTTTAGTACTTAATTTGCCCCCTCTAAATTCAGAATTTGTTTTAAGTCCTTTGCATTCTAATACATACCAGTTATCTGAAATATCTTGCTTTCTAATAAAAAAATCCCCTTTGGCATCTTTAGCTTTTGCATCATTACCTCCGGCAGGTTTTTCTTTAATTCTTAATGCTTCATAGCCGTTTTTTTCTAGTTCTATTTTAAGTAGAATTTCTGAAATAGCGCCGGCAATACCTCCTACAGAACCCGGACTGTGTCTTAATGCTTCCATGAACACGTCTACAGATACACCAAACCTGTTGTAAATAAAGTCATTTATATTCATGATAAAACCCCCCATATGTTAAGCAATCTACCATAAAAAAGGTAAATTGTAAAAATGCACACATATATGTACTTGACAAGTATTACACATATGTGTAATATTACCCAAAAAGGGAGTTGGTAGATTAATGACAGTTCAAGAAGAAACAATGGACGAAAATAGAAGGGCGTTGAAAGAGATATTGATAAATAATTATTGTTATCCTGAAACTAGTTTATCTGAGAAAATATCTCTTGGAGTATTATCCTTTTCTGTTGATATAGCAGCATTTAGGGAATTTCAACCTCATATTATTGAGAATCTTTTTTTGGTTTGTGATACGACTTCAGTAAACGGAGAAGAATGTTTGGCAAAAATAAAAGAACTATCACAATATGTTACAAGGAACTTTGTTATGATTTATTTTTATAACGATGAAATGCAATTATTTAAGTATAATATTGAGAACCATAATATTATTGATTATTATGCTATACCAAACTTTAACCAAAATGGATTATATAAATGTAAAAAAGATTTGATATATACTGATGGTTTACTCAGAATTATTGAAATAATTCATAATCATATTTATGCTAATGAAGGATTTGCCACAAGTGAGGTCTTCAATGAATTAGTAAAAATATTAATGATAAAATACATTGATGAGCAAAAAGATGATGATGAAATATTGGACTTCTATATCACTGAAGATGAGAGTGAATTGTTAGACACTGAAGGTTCTTCATTTATCAGTAGAATAAATAATTTATATGAAAACGTAGTAACAAGATATCCTAATTTATTTAGTTTAAAGGACGAAATCAAGTTAAAGCCCAGTGTATTGGCATTTACTGTGGCACAACTCCAAAGATATAATATTTTTGATATGGATAGTGATGTTAAGGGATTATTATTTCAAAAAGTGATTAATAGCGGACAAAAAGGAGAAAGAGGGCAATTCTTTACGCCTGACCCAATAGTATCTTTTATGGTTGCTTTTATAAAACCAGAAAATAAACATAAGGTACTGGACCCGGCTTGTGGTACAGGAGGTTTCTTGAGACAAATTATTTCCTATATGCGGAATAAAGGTAGAAATAGCAGTTTAAAAAACTATATTAGAAATAATATATTTGGAGTAGAAATTAATCCGAATATCGCAAGAGTTGCGAACTTGAGGTTTATTTTCGAGGGTTCCGACGCAACTAATGTTAGCTGTTACAATTCTTTAACGAATAATCAAATTAATTGCGAAGTGAAACTTGAAAAAGATACATATGATTTAATACTTACTAACCCACCATTTGGAACACAAGGTAAAATTACAGATAAAAAAATATTAGCCAATTTTGATTTAGGGCACAAATTAGGTAAAAATAATGATGAACTTCTAACTGGGCAAGTACCGGATATCTTATTTATTGAAAGATGTATCGATTTACTAAAACCTGGAGGAAGGCTTGGAATTGTGCTACCGGATGGTGACCTGGAAAATCCAAGTTTAGAGTATGCTAGAGACTATATACTAAATAGATGCAAATTAATAGCGGTAATAAAATTACCTGACCAGGCTTTTGTTCCTTTTGGTACTGGCGTAAAAGCTTCAATATTATTTGTAGAGAAAAAGATAAACAGTAATCCTTTGGATAAATATCAAGTCTTTTTTGCAAAGATTAATAAGCTGGGCTATTCTTATAGCAAAAACGCAACTGTGTCATATAGGAAAGACTCCTTTGGTCAGATATTATTTGATAGTAATGGGAAAGCATTAATCGATGAGGATTATACTGAGATTTTAGATAAATATGAGCAATTTACTATAAATGGAACAATTGATAGTGATAATAATTGTTTTATGGTAAGTTCAGATGATATTCGAGGTAGATTTGATTTTGAATTTTATGAGCCAAAATATATAAATAATTTAACTTTTTTAAGAGAAAGGTCCTCTTTAAAGTTAAAAAATGTGGCTAAAATTTTGAAAGGTAAGTCCACAATATTAAAACAAAAAGATAAGTTAGTTAGGTACATAGAAATTTCAGACGTTAATCCAAGTGCAAGTGAAATTATTTCTTGCTCTGAATTGCCCGTATTTGAATTACCAAGTAGGGCAACGTTTGAAGTACGAACAGGCGATATTATTACTAGTGTTTCTGGTAATGCTATAGGTACCGCAAGACATGCATCAGCTATAGTTCCTGAAGAATATGACAAATGTATTTGTACTAATGGTTTTCGGGTTATTAAACCGTTTGCAGTGGATCCCTATTATCTTATTTATTATTTAAAATCGGAATATTTTTTAAATCAAATTTTGAGACTCAGGACAGGAGCTGCAATACCTTGTGTTTCGGATGAAGACTTTAATAATATACTTATTTTAATACCGGACAATAAAACCCTATCTGAAATAATAGATAAAGTAAAACTGAGCTTTGAACTCCGAGCCCGGGCAAAGGAATTACTTAATCAAGATTTTAGTGTATTGTTTCAATAATTCATCGCAAGTTACCTTAGCTAAAATTGGACAGAAACTTTCGAAAAATTTGCACTACCTATTTCTGGACACTACGGGTTAGTAGTAATACGATCCTGTCGGTAAAATGTGTAGGTTGGTTCTGGACATCGCCTTCCGGCTCCGTGGCCGGGGATACCCTGCCCAGGGTTCCAAATTGCAGCGTATCCCCGGAGGAGGGCTAGTGGTTTCTGCATCGCTGCCCCACCGGAGGGGTGCCTGGCCCCACTGCTCCGCTGCGCTGGCGCGGGACCAGACACCCCTCCTACACCGCCTCCGGCCATGCCCCTCCGCAACGCTTTCGCTACTGTCGCTCGTACCTCGCTCCATCCGCTGCAGCGTTGACTCCAGGGCATCGCCTTCCGGCTCCGTGGCCGCCCGCCCTCCTGCTTCGGTCGCTCGGTTTTGTCTCGCTTTACTCGCTTCGCTCCTAGTGCTCGACTTTACTCGCTCCCTCTGGCAGGAAGGCTCCCCTTCCCACCGGCCGGCAACCTGGCCCCGGTGCTTCATTTCGTTTCGCCCGAGATCAGGTGCCCGCCTACATCGCCTCCGGTTAATATGGGCTCTGCTACGCTTCGCTATCGCTACACCATTTACTTTGCCTCGTTTTAGTCTAAAACCTAATTGGCGGATTTTGAATAGCATCTTTACTTGAATCAAACATTGTATCAAAAACTAAACCGCCGATTATACTAGCACCATATCCAGTAACACAGGAAATAATCGAATTTACACCGGGAGATAGCGCTATAATTCTGCCAGTTGATTTAGCTATACTGGCCGAAGCAGCACTACCTATAGCACTTATACAAATATCCTTTATTACATTACCAACGGCTTCGATGGGTGTTATATTTTTGTTAACTACCTCGAAAAAGTTTAAGGGAACGCTATTACCCAATGCTAATAAGGCCGAATTGAAAGCCACCTGTGCCACAAAAGAACTAGAATAACGTTCAACTTTATATAGTTCGCCTTTCTTCAACATATCCATAAATTCAAGGGTATGTTTTTCTACCTCTGCATTAGATATTTCGACGCCTAAAGGGTTTGATATTTTTGACTCCTTGTTAGCTATGAGCATTATACCTGTGGAAGCACACTCTTTTGCCACGCTACTTAACTTTGGAAGATTCTTGGGTCCATAGCATTTACCTTGAATTTCATATAATAATTTATCCCTTTCTTTGTAAAGTGCATCAATATCTTTTTGGTTCAGTTTAGGTGCAAGTTCAATTCTACCACCTTTTAGCCAATTTATTGGATTAGTGTTAACATGAACGCTCAATAATTCCTCAAATAAATAGCCTTTAAGTTTGCCAGTTAAAACCTTTTCTTGGTTTTTAGTAAATTCCTCTTTTAAATAGTACAAGCTTTCCTTATTATTAAGCTTTTTTATACGCTGTAAAGTACGTAATGTAGCATCGGCATAGGCTAAGTCTTTAGCTCTGTATCCAAGGTCAATAGGTATTAACGGGATATTATAATACCAATTGGTGTCAGTTAGGTCATCTCGAGTTCCTGCTGTGCTTTCTATAGATTCAAAGTACTCATAGTGAATTATTCTTTCTGTTTCAACCTTTTTACCCCATTCATTCTGCCTATGGACTGGCCTTATATATCTGATTTTAAAGCCATCATAACTACTCGATAATTCCTTAATAATTTCTTCTTGTCGTTTATCTAGGTAAATGCCCTGATTCGGTCTCCTAAACCATGAACTGCTATAATAATCTTTATCAAGATTTACTCTTTTTAATTGCGTAATTATTGTTTTATTTTGGGGAACATTACGCCAATTATATCTAATTTCCATTTCAATCTCACTAATAATCCCATGTTCAGGTCTATATCTAAAAATATAATAATAACCTGGATTTAGCTGCAACCAACTATTAACCGCATTGATTACGGTATCATCACATACTAGTCCTTTAGCGACGGTTGTGATAGATGCGTCCATTGGAATGTTCTCAAAAGGCCCAACCTTTAATTGCATACTGTTTTACCTCCTTAGTATCCAATTGCGATTATTATATTTTTTATTGCTAATGGGATAATAATTAGCATTGGCATACTAAATAATAAGTCTACTCACAAAACCTTACGCTCCTGGTTGTTAACTTCCAGCACCTCTCCACCTGTACAAAATATCCCCCGCTACTATGTAACATCCGCCCTAACTAGCGGTTTTCAGCCACTCATGTTTCTATTGCCTCACAGTATCTTGTATATTGCCCGGTCAAAGTAGGTCACTCTTCCCTACAATAAACCATTGTTATACCACATTGTACCATAAAAATCAGTTCCCCCGACCTACCCTTACCATCTGTAAATACACTATAACCTACAAAAATGACATTATCCTGTCACTTTATAAACTCTTTTTTGTCCGCCACAGCCTCCCCCACCCCTGCTTCACCCCCCTCCATCCCCAACCCCTTCCTCCCCCCTCGCACCCCGTCGGCCTCGCCCCGGTTATAGGAGGGAGGAAGGGGCTTTCAATCTTATAACCCGTTCGTGGTCGGCATCAGTCCAGCCATTTACCTACATCGCCTCCAGGCCAGGCCCTTACGCAAACGCTTCCGCTACGGTTGGTCGCTCGTTCCTTGCTTCCTCCGTTTCACCGTTGCTTCGGGGCATCGCCTTCCGGCTCCGTGGCCGCGGATACCCTGCCCTGGGTTCCTGGTTTGCAGCGTATCACCGCCGGTAGGTTAATGGTTACCGCGTCTACCCTACCGAGGGGGCATCTGGCCAATTTAGTTGGCATCAAGGTCTGGTGTAAGTTTAAAAATAGAATCTGGATATGATATGTCAATTCAAATGTCTCCTAATAGGATTATGTGGTTAGGCAGTAGTGGTGGATATATTAAATTTATTTCTAGTACAAATGTTGATTTTATTATGCTAATGTCTGTTTTAGGAAGAAGTGGTTCAAATTATCGTCTTTCAATTAGGTATACCCCGTTAATTTTACCCAAGATAATGTAGTATTATCTTGAGTAAGTAAAAAATCGATATAGGATTTACCGGCCCTTGCGCTGTCTCAAAAACAGGCAAGGGTTTATTATTATCTTGAGTTGACAGAAAGGAGAAAAATATATGCAAGAAACGACGTCTAGCCTTATTAACGAATTTTTAAACGATCTTACCAGGAGGGGGTACTCTTTTAATACCATAAAAGCATACCGGCAAGCCCTTAAGATGCTTGAATTACATGAACTTGATGCTATCACTACTTCTGATTTAATGAGTAAACTATCGAATAATTGGGAGGCAAGCACTGTATCAGCGCGCCAGGCAGCTATAAAGTCATTTTTTAAGTGGCTTAAAGATACCAATAGGATTGAGTATAATCCTGCAGAGGGATTAGGCCGCATCCGTCAAAAAGAAGCGTTGCCCAGGCCTATTCCGGAAAACGATTTAAACATTATCCTTGATACTGCCAAGAAATTACCTATCATGCCCAGGGTGTATTTTTTCTTGTTGGCCGATCTGGGTTTAAGAGCTGACGAAGGCTTATCTTTGGACGTTAATGATATACATTGGGAAAAGGGGCAGGAAGGCGTTCTGGTTCGTCATGGAAAGGGAAAGCGGGAGCGCCTGGTACCATTTAATTGGAATATGCCTTGCGCGAATATGTTAAAAAGACTATGTCTTAAACAAAAAAGTGGTCCCCTCTTTACTACATTAAGAAAAGAGAGAGCCACTTATGATTGGGCATATTACTGGTGGTCTAAACTTATGGAAGAATGCAATATGGACTATACTATCCACCAGTTAAGGCATAGTGCCATAACGGGCTGGGTACGTTCCGGCATAAACATTATGGCGGCGCGGCGCATGGCCGGGCATAAACTATTACAGACAACAGAACGATATACTCAAATTACCGATAATGATCTCAGGAACGAGCTTGGGAAGCTGGCAACTGATAATTAAGCTTATTTAATCGTATAGACATTGCCTCTTTAGAAACCTTAAATAATTCTCTCAATTCAGTTTCTTTAAGTGTGTATTTCATGATCCATTCAGCAGGCATTAATAATTCTTCAGTAAAAATATCAGCTTCCCGATCTAATATATATCGTTCACGATCGGTTAACCTGTCGCACATAATAGTATCGACATGATATAACTCGTAATGTCCTAACACAATGTGTCCTAATTCATGTGCTACCGACCATCGGTCGCGGCCCTGATTACTACTGATGTCCGCAAAAATAAAATATTCGCCGTTTTTCTTTATTGAAAAAGAAAAACCCACATCATCAACGCAATGATAACGGACTTGGATACCTATTCTTTCTGCTAAGTCTTCTGGATAAACAGGCGGGCGTGAAATATTATACTCCCGCAGTAAATATCTTGCCTTTGCCCTGGCAATATCGTCTCTTATAGTACGAGGACGCACCTATACCACCACCCGAACATATGTTTGCAGTCATTATACTTTACGACTATATATTTCGCAAGTCCCATTTTTCTACTACTCATCTTCAGTAATTGATTGAACCAGTCTTAATACAGCTTTACGCTGATGTTCCGGCATTGAAGTGTAAGAACGCCTAATCATCAAAATGTCTTCGCCGATTGGATCATCTATATTTTCTAAAGGCTTAAGTTCGTTACTTAAGCCCAAGAGAAAATCGGCAGAGATATTAAGATATTTTGCTATTTTCGCTAATCCTAATAAAGTAGGGTTAGCATTACCATGAACGTAACTACTCATAGTTTTGTCCGATATTTTTAATGCATCAGCAAGCGTTTTTTGTTGTACGTTTTTTTCTATTAGTGCTTGCTTCAATCTTCTGCCAAATATAGTTTTAACATCGCCAACGTCGATGTTACCCATTAAAGTCACCCTCTTTCATCCGCTAAAACGGAATATGTAATATTATACCATGTATAGGAGTATTATCCTAGAAAATTGCTAACAAAAACGGAAGTAGCACTTGAAACTCTGATAAAACTGCTATAGAATATACTTAGATAGTAATTATATTGTAACGTCTGCATAAGGCGTTTGTCTAGCAAATCAAATAGTGTGCAGAACCCGGCTGAGTAAAGTTAGTCGGGTTTTTTTGTTTTTCTGGAAGTATGTTGAGGAGGAATAAGAAGTGGAAATAAGGAGAAGCCAGCTTTTATATGTACCAGATGCAATTTTTATAAGTTGGGATAATCATAAGCAATGCCATGTGCCTGGAGATCAAATGGGATTCTTAATGACACATAAAGAAGTCGAAAACCTGTGCGACTTGTTAAAAAAATATCTTCAAACATACACTAATCAAGAGATTGAGGAAGAAAATAAAAACTTAGCAATAAGTTATTCAAGGAAAAAGCCTAAGACAGAGACAAAAAGGCTTAAAAGAAAGGGACATGTATATCTGTTAGAAGATAGCGGTGGCTACATCAAGATCGGATGTTCGCAAGATGTAAAAAAACGCATTGAAAATATCCAATCAAATAATCCAACAATAAGGGTGTTAAGGTTAATTGAAACAAGCGATATTGCCGGACTTGAGTCAGAACTTCACAAAGCTTTTGCAAACAAGAGAATTAGGGGTGAATGGTTTCTGCTTACAAAGGATGATATAAAACAAATAGAAGAAATAGTAGAAACAGCCAAACAGTAGTTAATAACCTAGTCAATAGCCCCTAACTAAAGTCAGAGGAATCCTGCACAAAATGTCTTGGAAACTAAGGGGGGGGAAAATGGAAATAAAGACAAATCGGCTTAACGATGGGCGTAAAAAAAATTGGTTTTGGGATTATAATTGTATTTTTGATACTGATTTAACTGAACATGCAAAGTTGATTAGACTATTTTTGGCACGATGTGCCGACAACGATAGCAGACAATCCTTTCCCTCAATCAATACTATTGCCCAAAAATGCAGTATAAGCAGACCAACAGTCAAAAGAGCTTTAGCTGAACTTGAAGAGACTGGATGGCTTAAGAAATCCCATCGCTACACAGAAAATGGAGAATTTACTTCAAATATATACACCCTTCTCATGCCTGAAGAACAGGGGTAGGTTCTGTGAGAACCCACCCCTGTAAAATTTTATATAGGGTCTGTAATTGCCCAGGGTGGGTTCAGTGTGAACCGAGGTAGGGTCTGTGAGAACCAGAAACTATACTTACTTAACTATACTAAACTAACTATACCTATTTATATTACTGCTGATAATAATATTATTGTTATATATATATAGGGAAATTTTTGGAAACTAGCGTAATGGGTGTTTTTTAACAGTGGACGCGCGTCCCATACAAGCACATAGTGCTTTTTTGTTTTTCTGTATTAGAAAGGAGATTTTTATGGCCAAATATGACATCAAAGCTATCGAAGAAGTCCGCAAGCCTTACTGCGAAAGATGCGGGAAGCCTGCTCACGGTTGGCCGCATCATATTAAAACCCGCGGTGCAGGAGGGAAAGAAGACCCTTGGAATTTAATCCAACTTTGCGGGGAATGTCACGAATTAGCGCAGCAGTATAAAATACCACGACTGGAGTGTGTCACTATCGTTGCACATAGAGAAGGCATGACCGTGGAAGAAATATATGAAAAAAATAATTGGTTACTAGACGGTAAAATGCCTCATGAAATACCCATGACAAACCCGGTGGCTGGGAAGACATTTGAAGAAGTGTTGGAATTATATTTATTCTGCCTAGAAAAAGGCGAATCATCTATGTGGGAACGGGCAGCAGTAATAACCGTAATGCATGACTGTATGGGCATGAAACCACGTGAAATAGGTTCTGCTATTGGATGTTCAGCATCTTTAGTCAGAAAAATGACTAGAGTTTTTAATTCCTTCCCTAACGAAGAAGACAGAAGTCCAGTTTTATCATTCAGACATCATCAAATTGCTGCTGCTACAGCAGATCCACAGAAATGGCTTGCTGAAGCCGTAGACAATCAATGGTCTACTCGAACCCTGCAGGAGAATATAAACGCCACTAAAGGTAGTGACTCCAGTAAAAAAGATAAGATATGGGACAAGGCAGAAAAATCTCTATTGCTGATGCAGGAAGTTATAGAAACAAAAGAAGAAGCTGCCGATTGGCTTCTTGAAGAAATTGAGAAACTGCTTGCCGAGAAAACCAAGCTGTCTGCTTAGAAAGGGGTGTTCAGTATCAAACTAAGTCAAAACAATAGCCTTATTCAGGTAGACTTTAAATATGATCCAGGAACGGTTGCAGCAGTAAAAGCCCTCCCTGGAGCTAGATTCAATAAAGACCATATGGGAGCCTACTGGACGATTCCACCGCAAATCCTGCCTCAGCTATTTGAAAAATTTAATTTAAGCCCGGGTTATTTATACCCTGATTGTATGGGTTTTCTAAATCGGGATATTTTCAAGAATCTCATAGTAGATATCAAATATGACCGGGTTAAAATTCAAGGAACATCTGCTCCAAGAATGCTTGAAAGTATAAGAGATATTTGCAGTATTGAGTACATAAAAAATAATGTCGTAGTAAAGGAATATCTAGGAGAAACCATATACAACAAAAACAATATCATAGTTTTTAAGTTTCCTCCTGGATTGTACTGGAGGATTCTTGATTTTATAACCCAATGTGGGATAAAGCCAGTTGTTCATCCTTATCCTGAAAGTCCGCCCTTAAATCCCATTAGTATCAACATATCTCCCCGGTACTATCAGGATGAGGCAGTAAATAAAATAATCTCTAAGCAGATAAGCCGGGGAACTCTTGTGATGGCTACCGGCGCAGGGAAAACCATACTGGCAGCAATGATTACCGCAGCATTGGGACTTAATACTATATTTTACACTTACTCAACTGATCTTTTGGAGCAAACCGCCCAAGTCTTTGAAGAAGTATTCCGGCAGAAAATAGGTCGGGTAGGAGGAGACTATTTTGATATCCAACCCATTACGGTAGCAACGGTTCAAACAGTTTATTCGTGTTTTGAATTAAAAGATGAACGCTGGGATGTTCTTTCCGGCTACTTAAACGATGTAAATCTAATGTTTATTGACGAAGGCCATATGTTAGGGGCAGAAACGCTATTTAAAGTCTCTCAAATTACAGATGCTTATTATTCATATGCATTGACAGCCACGCCAGAACGCGAAGACGGAAAAGAACTTCTAATCGAAGCTGGAACTGGGCCAGCAATTAATATCATCAGCGAAGAAGAATTAGTAAAACAAGGCTATATACTTCCGGTTGAAGTTGAACTTATTAAAGTCGAACACGCTAAATACATAGGCCGTACTTACAACGCAAAATACAAACGGGCAATTGTAAACAATGAGTATCGTAATGACTTAATATGCGATGCAGTAAAAAGACACCAGGGTAAACAAATCATAGTTCTGGTTAAAGAGATCAAACACGGTGAAAAACTTGCCCAGCAACTAAACGCACCGTTTATACACGGATCATCCAAAGACAGGACCGCAGTATTAGATGCGTTTAAAAACCGGCATATTGATATTCTAATTGCCAGTTCTATTCTAAAACAGGGAGTAGACATACCAGAAGCTGAGGTTTTAGTTTTAGCACATGGAGGTTCAAGTTCAGTTGAACTTATTCAAAAAATTGGACGGGTGAGAAGACCAGCACCTAACAAAAATAAAGGCGTAGTAGTAGACTTCTTTGACTACTGCCCGACTGACTCAAACGATATATTCAAACAGCAAGCCTACAAAAGATACGCGATTTACCGACAAAAAGGCTTTCAAGTTTATAATCACACCTTGGACATGCCTGCAATTGTCTAACAACCCATGACTTAGGGGGTAGCTTAGTAAACTACTCTTGGAAAACTTCTAATATAGTTAATTAATGGCCGTAATTTTATCTTGACTATCTCCCAAAACGTAATATAATGATATTATAAGGTTAAACAAATTAATATAATTACCTTACGGGGAGGGATAACATGGCAAGGCCAGTATTAGACGTTGATATTGTTGAACTGGTTAGGTTACATTCCAGCGGTTATCCAGACGGTGAGATAGCCAAGTTACTTGGGGTTTCGAGGCGAACCATTATAAGGAAAAGACAAGAGTTAGGTCTTGAAGCAAATCGGAAATCAGGCGAAAAGGGTTATCATTTTAGGGAAACCGAACCTTACTGGCAAGCGGTACGAAGGGCATTGAGACACGTAGGAAATTATATTAATGAAGCGGCTAGAGAATATTATCAGAAAACCAAGGATTACGAAAGATATTTTATCTGCATGTTGCTAGAACCGAAACCGATGTTCCACGCAGCCCCCGGGCCATGGGCAGCAGACCCCCAGAAAATGTACTTTAAGCACGTAAAGTACATAACAGACTTTGAAAAAACTATGGACATGACTTCACTGTCCGGTGTCCCTGGCCCAGCAATATTAGAATTAGCAAGACTATACAAAAGTGCTGACGAAGAATTATGTAAAGACTTAGCGAGGCAAGCGGTCGAAGGAGCCGGTTTTGTTAATGCCCATGACACGGTTGAAATGGTTGATGAATGTATACCACCTGAGTCTTATGAAGAATTCTGGGAAGAAGAAGAGCGAAAAGCAATGGATTGGACTCCTATTAAACAGTGGGAACCGGTTAAAAAATTAGGCAAAGCAATAAGAAGAGTAACAAATACCATTTCTTTAGGTACAGGCAGAAAAGGTCGAGGTGGAGGACGAAAAAACATCAAGGATCACCAAGCATATCAGGCGGCAATGGGATACTAGTATAAAAAAACTTTCAAATAGTGTGCAAAACCCGAAAAGTCGCTACATAGATAGTTTGAAATGATAGGAGAAATAGTAAGTGTCTACAGAGCAGGAATTTCATAAACGACGAATTTTGTTCGTAGTTAAAGACGGGAAGGTATTTATAAACAAATATACTAAGAAGTCGCACGAAGAGTGGTTTCGGCAAATGGGCTGGAACGTTAGCCAAATAATGAATAACAGCATCAGAGGTTATTACGATGGCACGGCTATATATTGTTACTGCGGGTATAATTTCAGGGAACCTGATTCCTCGTTAATTATAGACATCCTTGAAAAAATTGTTAAGAAGCTAGAAATAAGCAATTTAGAAACAAAAGTTCATTCCGGGGTTGTAGTTGGAAAAATAGGAGACAAGTGGAAACCCCAAAAAACTCTAGGAAATGTAGGTCAATTAGTTCCTGAGTTACAGACAATTTTGTTGGCTTAGTGTAATTGGAAGCACAGCAGTCTCCAAAACTGCAGGTATAGGTTCAAGCCCTATAGTCAGCGCCAAAGCCGGATTAGCTTAATTGGTAGAGCAATCGCCTTGTAAGCGATAGGTTGACGGGTTCAAATCCTGCATCCGGCTCCATTTATAACACAGGCATAGGAGGCGCGAAACTTGAAGTTCATTAATAATCCGTTCGATATTGTCATAAGAGCAACCCTGGAGTTATATCCAGATTTAGATAAGAAAGAAATTCTAATACAATTCGATCCGGATTTGCGGGGCAGAGAATATGGGGAATGCGGGTATGTCTGTTTTCCCGAGGAAGGCGAAACTGAATATTTGATTTCTATTTCAATTAATATTCCTTTTGAGTACATGCCAGAAATATTAGCTCACGAATTGGCGCACATTATAGTTGGCTTAGGCCCCGAAGAACACGGCGAAGAATGGGAAAAGGTCTTTGATACAATATATACCAAATGCCAAGAAATAATAGAGTCCGATGCCAGAGAATACAATTTGTGCTAAACCTAATTGTTAACTCTAAAAGCCTCATGAATTTTCGTGAGGCTTTTTTTATGCCAAAAGATTGTTCCTCAATATTTTTGTTGGCTTAGTGTAATTGGCTGCACAGCAGTCTCCAAAACTGCCGGTATAGGTTCGATCCCTATAGCCAACGCCAGAGCCGGATTAGCTTAATTGGTAGAGCAACTGTCTTGTAAACAGTAGGTTGACGGGTTCGAGTCCTGCATCCGGCTCCAAATTGGAAGGTGGTCTAATGGTAGGACCATGGACTTTGACTCCATTAGTGCAGGTTCGAGTCCTGCCCTTCCAACCATGAATAAGGGGCTGTAAAGGTTTCGACGTGTCGGGAATGTAGAGCTGGCCCAGTGGAGTGATGACCTAATCATCAAAAGCCAATTAAATGGCAAACCCGTTCTACAGGCTGCTTAGGCCTAACTAATTAAGCGC
>JAAYCQ010000295.1 GCA_012729715.1 Syntrophomonadaceae bacterium | reverse complement strand
TGGAGCATATGCGCCAGGAAAGCTACCGACCGCTAAGTTATGCTGAACTAACCGCAGTTTTAGGCATTAGCGAGGAAGAGGAAAATAAATTTAATAAAGTGCTGGGACGGCTGGAAAAAGAGGGGGAGATAGTCAAGACCCGCAAAAATAAGTACGGTCTGCCCGAGATGATGAATTTAATTAAAGGAACAATAAGATTAAACCAGCGCGGTTACGGTATTCTAGTGCCTGATGATGTGAAGTATCCCGAAATATTCGTATACAGCGGGGGACTGAACGGTGCCATGCACAGCGATAAGGTTATGGTAAGGCTAAGTGCCGGTCATAACGGGGGACAGCGCCCGGAAGGCGAGGTAATCCGGGTAATTAAACGGGTCAATCAGCAACTGGTAGGTACTTTTGAACGAGGGAAAAAGCAGAGCCAGGTAATACCGGACGATAATCGCCATTTTTACCCGGTCTATGTTCGCCCGGTCAGGAAAATGACAGTTAAAGATGGGGATAAAGTGGTGGTAAATATAACCGCGTGGCCAGGTAAAGACCGGGCTTTGGAAGGAAGAATTGTAGAAGTATTGGGGCATAAAGGTGAGCCCGGATTAGATTTGCAGGTGGTAATTAAAAAACATGGCCTAAGAACCGAGTTTCCCGAAGCCGTGCTGGAAGAAGCCAGTGAAGCAGCCCGTCCTCTGTCGGATGAAGAACTATCTCGGCGTCGCGATTTGAGAGACCTGCAGATGGTTACCATTGATGGCGAAGATGCTAAAGACCTGGACGATGCCGTTTCTATCAGCCGCATTCCGGAAGGCTACCGGTTAGGAGTCCATATCGCAGATGTTTCTCATTACGTCAGGGAAGATAGCCGTTTAGACCGGGAGGCCTTTGCCCGTGGGACCAGTGTTTATCTGATTGATAAAGTCTTGCCTATGCTGCCGCCGGAACTTTCCAATAACATATGTAGCCTTAATGCTAATCAGGAAAGACTGGCTATGAGCTGTATAATGGATATCGACCACAGTGGGCAGGTGCAAAACTATGATATTTGCAAATCAGTAATAAAAATTCGAGAACGCATGACTTATACCTCGGTTAACCGTATTTTAGCCGATGATGACCCGGAGGAAAAAGCTAAATATGAGGAATTGCTGGAAGATTTCTACCTGATGAAAGAACTGGCAGATATTCTCAGGGGAAGAAGGACAGCCCAGGGAAGTTTGGATTTTGATTTTCCCGAGTCCAAGGTGATTGTGGATGAAAATAGTTTACCGGTGGAAATAAAGCGTTTAGAACGGGGCCCGGGAGAGATGCTGATTGAGGATTTCATGATAAAGGCCAATGAAGTAGTGGCCGAGCACATGTACTGGCAGCAGATTCCTATCCTTTACCGGGTGCATGAGAAGCCGGATGAGGAATCAATAACTAAACTTAATCTGGTCCTGGGGGGCTTTGGGCATAAGATCAAAGGCAAAAAGATTGAGCCCCTTACCTATCAGAAAATCCTGAAGGATATCAAGGGCAGGCCGGAGGAGCAGATGATTTCCATGCTCCTGCTTCGTTCTATGAAACATGCCCGCTATGCTCCCGAAGCTCTGGGGCATTTTGGTCTGGCTTCCCAATACTATTGCCATTTTACCAGTCCTATCCGCCGCTATCCGGATTTAGTGGTACACCGGGCTCTCAGCACTCTGCTGGACGGCAGCATGAACACTAAGAAGCGCGCTGCCCTGGAAAAGAAAATGGCTCTATATGGAGAGCAATCTACTTTACAGGAGATAAAGGCGGAGGAAGCAGAAAGGGAACTGCTCGATATTAAAAAAGCCCAGTATATGAAGCAATTTATAGGAGAAGTGTTTACTGCCCGTATTTCGTCCATCCTGGCCTTTGGGTTCTTCGTCGAACTTGATAATACTGTAGAAGGCCTGGTGCACATATCCAGTATTACCGATGATTATTACGAGTTTAACGACCGTAACTATACCCTGGTGGGCCGGCACAGCGGCAGGAAATTTACTATTGGCGACCAGGTGCAGGTACAGCTGGTACGAGTAGATGTAGATGATGCCAAAATTGACTTCGAACTGGTGGAATAGGAGTTTCCTTCACCATTAGTTGTAGTTAAGCTATAATTTAGATGTGGGTGACAGGGGGACGGGGTTGTTGACACACTCCTTAGGAGTGTGTCAACAACCCCGTCCCCCTGTCACCGGAGTTTCCTTGACCATTAGCTGCGGTTAAGGTATAATTTAGATGTAAATATTGCAGCAAAAAAACCCTGGCCTTGGACGTGTATACCAAAGGCGAGGGTTATTTTTCGGGGTGAAAGAAATGGGCAAGCAAAAAGGCATAAAACCGGTGGTTGATAACCGTAAGGCCCGGCATAACTACCACATAAAAGAAAGTTACGAGGCCGGCCTGGTACTGGTGGGAACCGAAGTCAAGTCCCTGCGTATGGGCAAGGGCAACCTGCAGGATGCCTATGCTACGATAAAAGGCGGGGAGGTCTGGGTGAATAATTTTCACATCAGTCCTTATGACAAAGGCAACCGTTTCAACCATGACCCTTTGCGGCCCAAAAAACTCCTGCTAAATCGCCGGGAAATAAATCATCTCCTGGGGATGCAGAAGGAAAAAGGAATGACCCTGATACCGCTGAAGATTTACTTTAAAAACGGCCTGGCCAAGATGGAAATAGCCGTGGCGGTAGGTAAAAAGTTGTACGACAAGCGTGAGGACCTTGCCTCCCGTGATGCCAAACGCGATATTGAACGAGCAGTAAAAGAACGCAGCCGCCAGTAGATCAAGGGGAAGGTTCCTCCGAATCACCTTGACAAAAGTTTACTACGATATTATTATGACTGATGCGGTTGTAAATCAAAAAATTAAATAAGCTCATTTATTCTCTATTAACACAACCGGCAGTTACCATAATATATGGGGGCGTACTGGTTTCGACGGGGGATAAGATGGGTCGAGTAGCGAGCCGAGTTGTCGCCAGCTCGATAAAAAGGCGAAAACTTAAACTAACTGCAGAAGATAATTTTGCACTAGCCGCTTAGGCGGCTCGTCCGGCCAGGTTTCCTAACGGCCTGGTGCAGGGCGTCACTTAGTTAGGGTACCCTGAAGCCTTCTTTCTCGAGGGGCTTTAAGGGGAAATTAATCGGGGATAGCTCTAAGAAGCCTGTTCGTGGGCGTCGGATGAGCGAAACCCAAAACACGGACTGCGCTCGGAGAGACTGGACTGGTCTTTCTTTCGGACGGGGGTTCGACTCCCCCCGCCTCCACCAAATAATCTACCATCTATTGATAAAAAGAATTTTATCGGTGGGTGGTTTTTGTTTTGCCGGAAATTCCAGCAATTAAGCGGTTCCTGCAGTTTAGCGGAGCGGTTTTTAACGTTTATGGCATTTTTCCGTGGAATTGGTATGGGGTAATCGTTGAAAGTTACCAGGGGTGTGCATTGAGAACTGCAAGTGGCGGTTTCGCAAGCAGTTTCAGCAAGGTGAGATCGTGAATCTGCGTTTCATGTACGGGTGCCGAATATAGAAACCAGACCGTTAATTATTGAGGAATTTGATGAAAAACTATGGTTAGCTATTGTTGACAAAGTCACTGTATTACCTGATGGCGGATTCATGTTTACCTTTAAGGACGGCACAGATATTGAAGCATAGATGAACAATAAAACCAAACCTATAGCGTGGTTTAAAAGCTTTTGCTATAGGTTTTTCTTTATTAGAGTATTGATATTGATTTTAATGGTCGTTACTTTGAGGAATAAATTACTGGAAAATATTTGATATTATTGTAACGCTGCGTTACAATAATATCAAACATTTATTGGAGGGTTCTCTATGGACATTAAAGAAAAACTATTCCGAGAGGATTATCTATTTACACGGGAAGATATTTTAAAATCATTAGAGTTATTTGTTGAACACGAAAGATTAAACGAAGACCCCGCCTATTCAAGTGAAGTTGTAAAAAATAGGGTTAAACTATGTGGAAAATTTATTGCAGCAGTAAAGAAATCCAAACTACCTGTCTTAACAGAACTTTGGTGGTACTATGAATATCAGTTTTTAGAGAACAGCATGGAACTGAATCTATGTCAGGCTGATGAGATCGAAGTTGAAAATGATGAAATCAGTGGCATGACCTCAACTGTGGAACACACGTTAATTACGGTCGAATGCGATTACCTAACAGTTGACCAATATTCGGCTATGCTTGGGGTGGAGCCTGTTACGGTAAGGCAGTGGATACGGCGCGGAAAACTAAGGCATGCAAAAAAGAATGGACGTGATTGGTTGATTCCTGACACTGAAGATAAGCCCCGCCGTGGATTTACCAGTGTTCAGTATATTGTAGAAAATGAAGCACATATCGAAAGTGATGAATTTCCGATGTTATCGGCATGTGATTTAATAACTATTTTGCAAGATCAAAATAACAAAAACAAATTCATTTGTTACCTTGATGATTCTAAAAATAAATTCAACAGCAAGCTTGAACTGACAAGAAGCGAAGTTGAACGCCTGGAACATACAATTATTGAATCGGGCAAAACAAGAGTTGGAGGGAATATACAATTCATCCCTAATATTAGAGGTAATATGTAATAAGAAATAGGAGATAGGCTATGAGCGATTTACAATCACTTTCGGATTTGTATCAAAATAAACTATTCCGCATCCCGGATTATCAGAGAGGATATGCTTGGAAGCAGGGTCAGCTTGTAGATTTTTGGGAT
>JAAYCQ010000294.1 GCA_012729715.1 Syntrophomonadaceae bacterium | reverse complement strand
GCTTTGGCCGGGCCAAAAAGAATTCCCTTCTTCAGGAAAAGCTCAACAGCTTCAGCACAGCAGGGCATATTTGCAGCCTCAGCTACACATATACAACCATTAGCAATAAGCTTTTCGGCATTTTCCAATTTTAATTCATTCTGAGTAGCAGTTGGTACCGCTATATCACAGGGTACTTCCCAGGGTGATTTACCTTCCACCCATTCTAGTCCAAACTGGTCTGCATAAGCCCGGGCCGGGCGCCTGTAAACACACCACAAGTCCATCAACAAATCCAGCTTTTCACCTCTTATGCCCTCGGGATCATAAACATAACCGAATTCATCAGCTATAGTTACTACTTTGGCTCCCAGTTGGTTGGCCTTTTCTATAAAAAAGGTCCCTACATTACCATATCCGGAAATAGTAATAGTCTTACCCTTAATGCTATCTCCTTTTGCTTTGAGCATTTCCTCAATAAAGTAAACGGTGCCATAACCGGTAGCTTCCGGACGCGCCAGACTTCCTCCCCAGCTTAAGCCTTTACCGGTGAAAACTCCTTCGAAGTTGTTGACAATCCTCTTATACTGACCGAAAAGATAGCCAATCTCACGTTTTCCTACTCCAATATCTCCTGCAGGTACATCGGTATCCGGGCCAATATGACGATAAAGTTCAGTCATAAAGCTCTGGCAAAAGCGCATTACTTCACCGTCTGATTTACCCCGGGGGTCAAAATCACTGCCACCTTTAGCTCCTCCCATGGGTAAACCGGTAAGGGAGTTCTTGAAAGTCTGTTCAAAACCGAGAAATTTTATAATACCCAGATTAACTGAAGGATGAAATCGTATTCCACCCTTATAAGGTCCTATAGCACTATTAAACTGTACCCTGAACCCGCGGTTAACCTGAACTTCTCCCTGGTCATTAACCCAGGGAACCCGGAAAATTACTTGCCTTTCCGGCTCTACTATTCTCTCTAATACCCCACTTGAGATATACTCCGGATGGCTATCAATTACCGGTTGCAGTGATTCCAGCACCTCATGTACCGCCTGGTGAAATTCAGGCTCCCCCGGATTACGCCTAACTACTCGTTCCATCAATTCGCTCACATAAGACATATATTGTTCCTCCTTTGAAACTTTTACCTTCCTGCTTAGCTTCTATTGCAAATTATATTTTTATTAATTTCGTTATGTAAACACTTTTTTTATAGGTATACTGTATCCATTTAAAGTCCTAAGTTCTCCCGGCTCATCTAGAAAAGCCGATATTCAAAAAGAGATTGCCGTTGCCCTTAAGGCTTAACAATCTCTTCATGGTTCAAATTGTTATTTATTTAAAACCACCTTCAACTGCTTTCTGAATAATTTCCATCACGTCATTAAACATTTGAATAAAGGCACCTTCGGCATTAAAAAACTCAGCAACTTCTTTAATTTGGTTAGCTTTGGCAAACATCTGGCTTAGTTCCAGGACACTATCACTGTTCACCTCTTCGCCCAACATTTGAGCCCGATTAAATTCCATCTGCTGGTTGCGGATTTCTAATATTTTTTCTTGATACTCTGGTATTTTTTCCACTGCCGATTTTGCTGCCACATACCGCTTATATACTTCACTGCCGGTAATGGCACGAGCTAACTCATGAGCCTTATCATAGGGATTAATTTCTGCCAATATTAACACTTCCTTAATATATAGTTTCCATCAAATTAACAGTTAACACGTCTGACGTCAACCGGCACAATATATCAAGTAATAATACCCTTAAATATCCCAACTAAAAAGATGGCATAAATTAATCCCCCGGCCATTAAAATAGGGGCACTAATATGTTTACGAGTACGCAGTTGAATAAATATTATGAAAGCTGATAACAAAGCTAGGGTAGCTGATACCAGGGCACTGCTGGTAAGCTGCCAATCGGTTAGAAAGATACCCAGAGCTGGAATTAAGGAACTCTGAAAAACCATCGCTCCGGTGATATTACCCAGAGCCAGGGTATCCTTTTCCCGGGATACCCAAATGACACTGTTAAATTTCTCGGGAAGCTCAGTTGCTATGGGAGTAATAATCAGGGCCAGAACAAAAGCAGGAACGCCATAAGTGTGGGCAACCACCTTAACTGATTCCACAAAAAGAGTAGCTCCCAATATCATAATACCCAGAGCCACAATAACCTGGATAATAATCCAGAGCAATGCAGCACGGCGACGGTCAAAATAACAGGGGGGCATTTGGGCATCCGATTCCAAATCTCTTTCCTGATTTAACATGGAGTGCACATAAATAACATAGGAAAGGACCATAAGCGCAGCAATACCCAATTGCAATGAACGCATGGCAGGAGGAATCATACCAGCCAGGATTGCTACCGCGAAAATAATCATGAAAAATAGTAAGTCTCGGGACATGGTCGAATAATCAGCCATTACTTTTAAGCCATGGGCACGGCGGCGGCGAAATATAACTACGGCCAGACCGGTTACAAACATGGCCAGGGTAGAAAGCATAAGCGGTGCTCCTAGTATGGCTCCAATTCCTATATCATGGCCTTCGGTACCACGGCCAAAAACGATAGCAATAATCGGTATTATAGTTTCCGGTAAAGCAGTACCTACTGCTGCCAGGACACTTCCCACTGCCCCTTCCGATAGGTTAAATTTTTTGCCCAACCATTCTATGCCATTAACAAAAAGTTCTGCTGCTAAAAGTATAATTCCTAGACTGACTATAAGTATGGCAATACTCTTCATTTACCGTTCTCCTTCAGGTCTTTATTTTAAGGGCTGCATCTTTACCTGCCGTTGCTGTAGGCTGGCTAGATGGGTAAAACCGGCATTTATCAAAACAACCTGGGCTTCCTGCAATCCTTCACCTACCTGCCAGGGATGGTGAGCATCAGAACCAAGTGTAACTGCAATTTGTTTAGAAGCCATGAAATCAATTATCTCCTTTTGGGGATATATTTCCCCAACTGGTTTGCGTAAACCAGCACTATTTATTTCTATTAATACACCAGCAGCTTTAATACTATTGAGTAATGGTTCCACATAAAACATTACGTTATTCCGGCGGGGGCGGTGACCCCAGATTTTTATTAAATCCAAATGCCCAATTATATCAAACAAACCAGATTTTACTGCCATTTGCACTAATTCAAAGTAACGGCCATAAACCTGATCTATATCCTTTCCCTCAAAAAGATGGCGAAAATCAGGATGATCAAATCCCCAGCCATCGATAAAATGAACTGAACCAATAATATAATCAAAATCGTAGCTGTGGATAATCTGTTGTATATAGTC
>JAAYCQ010000293.1 GCA_012729715.1 Syntrophomonadaceae bacterium | reverse complement strand
TTCAGGGTTCCAGTAGACCATAATATCAGAATTTTGGTAAATCCTTTGATAATTGTCAAGCTTGAAATCATATGTATTATTAGGATTGGCCCCTGCCTGAAACTTTAGATCTCCCTCCAGCAAACCATCTCCCCCCAGCACGGCTCGGGCAAAACGTTGGCCAAAATCATTAGCCTGCTCCAAATCAGACAATGTCGGCTTCATACGTACCCGTAAACCGGGCATTATTTTCATCCGCAGCATCCTTAGCCGCGACTCTATAATGGGTACGGCCTCACCACTCCAACCATAAGCCCCAAAGGCTGCTGCTACCTTACCACCATGTATTAGCGGGGATAACCGAGTAAGCAAATCCCACACCTGGGGAGGAGCATCTTTATTAATAGTCGGTGAACCAATGAGCACACCGGAAGCAGTTTCAATCTTACGGGCTAATTCATTGGGGTCAGCAGTTAACATATCATATACTTTTACATTTAAAGCGTCATCTGTATTCAGGCCCTCTTCAATACTGGCGGCCAGTTTCTCGGTATAGCCGTGGGCACTAATCCAGGCCAGTATTACAGTGGGACGGGTATCTGTGGCGGTTGTTTCTTTACTCCATTCCCGGTAAAGGTTTATATAGTAATCCAGGTTTTGCCGTAATACCGGACCGTGCCCGGGACAAATAATATCTATATCATATCTTTCCAGCCGGTCTAAAGCCCTCTGCATAGGAATTTTAAAGGGTCCCAGTATATGCTCAAAATAATCCCTCAGTTCTTCAGTTAAATCCTTATCAATGAGGTCATTAAACAAGCGTTCATCAGGATAGTGGCTGCCCAAAGAATCACAGGAAAACAGCACTTTGTCTTCTTTAACATACGTATACATAGTATCTGGCCAATGCAGCAAGAGGGCATTTATAAAATGCAGGGTTTTACCACCCAGGTCAATCTCACTGCGGTTACGTATCATTTGATAGGGAAAATCGCAGTTACAAACCTCGCGTAAAAACTCTACTGCATTTGCGTGTCCTACTATGGTTAACCCCGGTATCAAATTAAGCAGTTTTTCAATAGAGCCGGCATGGTCGGGCTCAGTATGGTTTACTATTAAATAATCAATCTGTTCCAGGTCAACTACCTGCTTGAGTCTGGCCAGGTGTTCCTCGAAAAACTCCTCCTTAACACTATCAATAAGGGCAATTTTTTCCTCTCCACGGACTAGATAGGAATTATAACTGGTGCCATATTCAGTTTTCATAATGATGTCAAAGACTTCAAGTTCGGGGTCCAATACCCCAACCCAGAAAATATTATCTTTAATTTGCACTGCTGCCATTTTTCCCCCTCCTCTATGTCTATATTAAATGGCTTTAGCGGGAGGCACAAGAACAAAGTACTACGATACTATTTTTGTATTAGCACTACGTTGTTTCAGGTGAAATAATACGTCTTCCCTCACCCCTGACACCTCACTCCAACAACTAGTCAGATTCTATTCAAAATTATTTATTAGATAGCTTTATTACAATTCCTATTTCCATTTTTATTTGCTTGCTTTTTCACAAAGTCTCCCATATCATAGTCTTAATCAAAGGAAAGGGGGAATAGTATGCAGGCGATTAAGATGAAAGATGATGTTTATTGGGTTGGGGTACGTGATCCGGAGCTTAGAATCTTCGACCTGGTTATGACGACGGATTACGGAACCAGCTACAATGCGTATTTAATCAAGGGAAAAGAAAAAACTGCCCTGATTGAAGTTTGTGAAGACAAATTTTTTGATGAGTATGTGGACAAGATTAAACCCCTGGTTAACATTGCCGAAATCGACTACCTTATAATGAACCACACTGAACCTGACCATTCCGAGGCCGTAGCCCGACTACTTGATTTAGCCCCTAATCTAAAGGTTTTTGCCAGCCAAACTGCTCTGCAATTTCTAAAAGAAATATCTAACCGTAATTTTACCTCCCACGAGATTAAGGACGGGGAAGAGCTGGATTTGGGTGGTAAGACCCTGCGCTTTATCAATGCACCTTTTCTCCACTGGCCAGATACTATCTACACTTACCTGGTAGAGGATAAAATACTATTCAGCTGCGATTCATTCGGCAGCCATTATCCTGACGAACGCCTTTTTAACGACCTGATGGAAAGCGATTTTGTGGACTCATATAAGGACTATTTCGATGCTATTATCGGGCCTTTTAAACCGTATGTACTGGAGGCCCTGGATAAAATTGCAGATTTGCCCCTGGATATGGTGGCACCGGGGCATGGTCCGGTTTTACGTAAAGATATAGATAAATACGTCGATCTTTACCGGCAGTGGTCCCAGCCGCCGGCAGCAGGAGACAGCGAGCGCCCCAAAATAGTCCTGGCCTATATCAGTATCTATGGTTTCACCAAAATGTTAGCCGACACCCTGGCTGAAGGGGTAAGTAGCATAGGTGATTTCGATATTCAGACCTTCAGCCTGGTAGAGGATAAACTGGAAGATGATGAACTGCTGGACCGTATTGTTGCTGCTATAGCCGATGCCGATGGATTGCTCCTGGGTTCCAATACGGTAAATGGCGATGCCCTGCCCCAGGTATGGAAACTGTTGGGGCGGCTATCTCCCATCACTCATGGCGATAAGGTAGCCATGGCATTTGGCGCCTATGGTTGGAGTGGTGAGGCGGTGCCCAGTATTGAAAATCGGCTGAGAGCACTGCGCATGAAGGTTTTACCTGGTTACCGGGTGAACTTTAAACCTTCAGAGCGTAATCTGGAAGATGCCTTTAACCTGGGTATGGATTTTGCCCGGGCGGTACTGGAAAAGAAACAGGACCAGAGCCAGACCCGCTGGCGCTGCCTGGTTTGCGGCCATATTCATGTAGGATCAGAACCGCCCGATATCTGCCCGGCATGCGGGGTGGGTCCTGAGAATTTTGTCCGTGAAGGGATAGAAGACGAGTTTATTAATGATACTGAAGAACGTTATATTATTATAGGAGGCGGAATTGCCGCTCTCTCGGCCGCCCAGGCCTTGCGCAAGCGCAACCGTACCGCTAAGATCATTATGCTCAGCGAAGAAGGCAACAGGCCCTACTACCGCCCCGCACTGTCTGACCTCTTAAGCGAGGACCTGCCCGAAGACCGGCTCTATGTCTTTGACCAGGGCTGGTATGAGGAAAATCAGGTTGATTTAAGAACTGACAGCAGGGTAGTTAAGATTGATACTGTTGACAAAACACTGAAGATGGCATCCGGCGACAGCATAGAGTATGATAAGCTCATTATTGCCACCGGAGCACGAAGCAATATACCACCCTTTAAAGGTACAGATAACCAGGGGGTATATTCCATGCGCAGCCTGGACGATGCCCTGAAATTGAAAGCAGCCATGAAGACGGCCAAAAAAGCAGTTGTAATTGGCGGAGGAGTACTGGGGTTGGAAGCAGTCTGGGAGATGATTGGCAGTGGAATTAAAGTAGCTGTGGTCGAATTTAACCAGAGACTAATGCCCCGGCAATTGGATGAAGCTGCTTCCCTGCGTTTGCAGGAACTGATGACTGATCAGGGAGTGCAACTATGTCTGGGAGTAGCTACCGATGAAATACTAGGAGATGGGCAGGTAACCGGAGTTAAGTTAAACGATGGTACCGTGCTGGAGGCTGATTTGGTCCTGCTCTCCACCGGCGTACGTCCCAACGTAGAACTGGCCCAGGATGCGGGGATAGAAGTTGCCCAGGGTATAGTAGTTGATGATAATATGCGCACCAGTGTAAGCAACGTTTATGCTGCCGGTGATGTGGC
>JAAYCQ010000292.1 GCA_012729715.1 Syntrophomonadaceae bacterium | reverse complement strand
CAGCCAATCTCACCGGAACTCCTCCTCCAACAATCTCCTCCGACCTTCGTATTCCACCGCACTAGACTTATATGTACAAGCTTTGCCTACAGTATAACACGAAGATAAACCTTAACTTGCTGGAGACTTTTCCTAAAATCATCGCAAAGGAGATTTGGGCAGTGGACTATCTCGAATTAAAAGTCTTCTTCCAACAGCTGGACCGCGCCTTTTTTATTGATAATAAAAATAAAGAATATGCCTCCCTGGATACACCTCTACCCATCGGTTATGAGCAGACCATTTCCCAACCCAGCCTGGTTTTAGAAATGACCTACTTGCTGGCACCCAACAAAGAGTGTAAAGTGCTGGAAATCGGAACCGGTTCCGGTTATCAGACGGCCCTGCTGGCCGAGTTTTCAGGACAGGTTTATACCGTAGAAAGGATTAAAGAACTGGCGGAAAATGCCCGCGAAAAGCTCACTCAACTGGGATACTCCAATATAGCCTATAAAATTGGGGATGGCAGCCAGGGATGGACGGAAAACGCTCCCTATGACCGGATAATAGTTACCGCTGCCGCTCAAGAAATACCGCCGGAACTTATAAAACAGCTAAAACCCGGCGGGAAAATGGTAATACCAGTCGGCCCCCGAGGTATGCAAGAACTGCTCCTAATTACCAAAAACCAGTCCGGAGAAATAAACCGCGAAAACGTGGGTGAGGTAAGATTTGTGGAGATGAAGGGCAAGTACGGGTGGAGCGTTCGTTAATAAATCCAGCACAGGCTAATGCTTTCTAGTTATTTTGGATAGCCTTGTTAACTAAAAATCACTTATAAATTCTGCCGCGGTTACTATTTGAGGATTTTTTACGCCGGATTCCAAAAAATCTTTATCCCCTGTAATCAAGATATCCACTTTTGATGCCAATGCTGCTCTAAGTATAGGTCTATCTTTTACATCCCTGATCATATTCTCTGTTTCAGTCCTTTTATCTTCACCGGGTGTACTTACCACTTCAAAAAGTGCCCATGTAAAAAACCTTTCTATTAAGGGTACACTATCCGGAAATTTCCTATTAAAAACTCTTCGTACTTCATCAATAATTTGATCACATAATACTATTTTATAAGGTGGTTGAGCTGCTTTGGCATAAGCAGCAAATGGAGTTCCGTTCGGGTTGCGAATAGCTGAGATAATGATATTGGTATCAATCATTACCCTCATATCTCTTCTATCTCCTGGCGTATTTCTTTTACCAAATCATTTATATCATCGTCCGAATTAAGTCCTACAGCTTCAAATTTCCCTTGCATTTCCTTTTGCAGCGTTTTCATTGCATAAATAGCAGAATTCATAACAATAGCATAATCACCCTGGCAAATGAAAGTCACTCTTTCACCCTCAGTTAATTTGAGCTTATCCCGTATATCTTTTGGAATTGTCACCTGGCCTTTGGCCATGATTTTTGCATTATCTACGAGTGGTCGATCTATAGCCATTTTCAAGACCTCCTTTATTATGTAGGATAATTCCTGCTTTCCCTACTTGCAGTATATCAATTATCTGACATTGATGCCACTGCCAAAACCTCAATATCAATATCGCGGCTAAACAGGCCTCCCTGTTCAATTACTTCAAGAATGCACCGGTATTCGTACTAATCTATAAATATAATCATTTACATTTTGTATTTGCCTGATACTAAATCAAAAATTCAGACGGAGAACCGTAGCTCGTTATGCATGCTGACTTTTGGGCTCGAGTAAGGGAAACATAGAGTAGGCACCTTTCCGCAGTCATAGCCTCAATCTCGGCCACAGGATCTGTATGGGGGATTGCTGACGCTAAAGGCAAAATTCGATTATTTACTGCCACCACAAACACATGGAGAAATTCAAGTCCTTTAACACGATGCATCGTTGCTAGGCGAACGCCATCAAAACTTCTGTCATCCAGTTTGCTCCGTTTGATTTCATATGTCCTGATTCCGGCACGAGTAAGCTGGGCAATATAATCATCCAACAAACGGTGAGTTCTAGCCACAATACATATATTTTTTGGTTCTACACCCGAATCAATCAGTTGCTTAATTTGCGCTATAAGGAAATCCATTTCTTCTGCGGCGCTGTTAAAGACTTCAATTCCAGGTACATCACCATGGGTTAATGATTGACAGGTTTTACCGTCATCATATTCATCATCCAGATCATCAAAAGGAATTCCCTTTAATAAACCGAAAGCATACTTGCGAATTTCTTCTGTGGTCCTATAGTTAATTGTCAGGTAACTGCTGCGGCCACGAATATTTATGCCGCATTTGGACATAACCGCTTTATTTTTATAAATACGTTGGTGTGCATCACCAACAATAAATATATCGTTTGGATGTTCAGGACCTGCCAATGCTCTTAAAAGACGAAAAGCATTCATGCTTAAATCCTGACCTTCATCAACGATTATTGAAACATAGTGGGTGTTATCGGCAGATTTTTCGAGAATCTTTCTGCACTCATACATGGCGGTTTCCACATCTCGTAATTGTTTTTCTTTCATTAGACTTTGATACACTTCAAAAACACGCCATATCTTCATCCGTTTTCTACGATCCAAACGTGTTCCTCTGCCCAGGCGAGAGGCTTGTAAATAAAGCTCCAGTGAATATGCCTCCTGAGCGCATATTACTTTTAACCATTCTTCAGAGAAAAATTCCGCTCCAAATTCGATATCTTGGCCGGATAAGATGATTGCTTGTTCCCATACTTCGGTCAATGTATCGTCATAAGCAATTGAGTATGAATAACCAAGTTCCCTTATAAAATTTGCTACCCAGGCATCAAGATTTATCACCTCAATACGCTTTTGTTCCTCAGTAGTGCAAATTTTTCTTAAATTATCCTTTATATCAGCTGCCAAATTAGCCGTAAAAGTTGTAAATAAAATCTTCTCCCTGCCCCGTAATTGTCCGGCAAGCCATTTAGCTCGGTGCATGGCTACAACAGTTTTCCCGGTTCCCGCACCGCCAAGCACACGGGCGGGGCCCGAATATTCTTTTTGAACAATTTTTCGCTGGGTAGGATGTAGAAACACCCGCCACTTTTCAAGTGGTTCAGCCATTATTCTGCGCAGTTCTTCCTCCCCTTCAACAATTACGAAACTTCTCTGGCTACGGGGATTTTGCAACGCGGTCGCGAAATCGTTTTCTTCAATGACCTCTTCCTGTTGAGTTGAAAAAAGGCCAAGCACCTCCTGAGGAGTAAAACCATTGGCAATCCATTCTAATGCTTCGTAAGCATCTTCAGGTATACTGCTTTTTGAGGCATGGAAATCTTCAAGCGATGATAATCCCCGGACGATACATATCTGATCACCTGGTACTCCCAAAGCAAGCAGATCATTATCGGTAACATGTGCAAACAGATTAGAACTGTCTGTTTTTTGAGAGGTTGTTTTTGCTGCTTGTATATCAAACACTTGCACATTGCCGGTTGTAGGATTTACTTCGCATTTTTTACGTTTGGCCCAGTCGTATGCTTTATCATGATGATCAACCCAGAGTAATAAATACACACCGCTGCCTTCCTGACGAACCACAATTCCGCGATATGTATCATCGATTCGGACAGAACGCATATTTTTATCAGCCGCCTCATGAATTTTTTCATAATTAATCCCAGGCGATTTCGGATTGTTTCTAAATTTATTAACAAATTCCGTAACCTTGCCCTGTGTTGGACGTGGCAAAGCAGCAAATGCTGTAAAAAAATCAGAAGATATGGCAACAATGTTCTGACTCATTATCAAAACCCTCCCCGAAAGATCTCAACCGAGAATTCATCCTCAACAGAAATAACTTTCCATCCGTTTTCTTTGAATTTATCTATATATTCCAATTGAGTTCCAACCAGCAAAGCAATTTTAAGGTCTTCCCAGGCCATTTCACATTCAGCGACAACTGCGCCACCAGAGTCCGCAAGTTCATATCCAACTGCTGAAGGTGCTGAAATTCCCAAATCAATTAACTTATAGGCCCATTGCCTGGCCCTGTCATCAAATATTTGTTCTATTGTATCTGCCCAGGATTCATCAGATATACTATACTGCTCAGTTGATGCTGTATCATCCTGTAATGTTGCCGGGATTTCATGATAGACCATATGATTCAGCCCGTTTACGGTAACAGCCGCAAAACCAGGCAAGAATTGCATTACATTAAAGAAATGCCAGAAGCCGTTCCATTCCGACTCATATTTATCGGTTCGACTCTCAATGTCATCATTTAACAACGCGCATACAGATAAGTTCGCATTCATTTTATTTTTCTTGATATCTGACGCTGCTGCTCCGGCTAAAATAGTTAGATGTGCACAGGTGGATCTTGGAACCCATTTTCCGAACATAGTGCCGTTCAAATCAAAGTTGTCTTCACGCAAAGCAAGTGCTTCGATAATTGGTTCTATCAAATTACTCCAATCAGTAAATACCTCGCTATTCCCCATATTTTTAGGATCAAGCAGTGACATGGCGTATGCTTTCGCATGAACGGCAAACAGTCTCTCAGCATCGGCATTTTCTAAATAATTCATTAGTAGCTCCATTGTACTTGCTCTATCAGGATGCAAGTTTTGGGCATTTCCATTTTCTATAGTTGGTTTATATAAATGTTTACCGGATGGCATATTGTTGGGTGCCAGTGTTGCGGTCGCATATTCATCTTGTGCCTTAAATACACTCTGGACGTCTTTCCAGCTCAAACACCAAACCCGGAATCGATTGCTGCGACGAATTGCTTCGCGTTTAAGGGTATCATCTGCAACTTTGTCCTTATGGTACAGGAAGCCATCGGTAAAAATTGCAACCGGCTTCTGATCCCCGGAAGTTCTAACCGGCCAAATTATAAAATCAGCCCGCGATTGGACGGATACTCCATAAAGGTTATCCAGCACTACCTGCGGCTCAATTTCCCATAAACATGATCCTACCTTCAACAAGTAGCCTTCCTTGTTATTGACAAGTTGTTTAGTAATGGTTACGTTTCTTAAATCATGGCCCATCTGTTCCAATGAAGCTATGAATTTGCCTTCCAACTCACTTTCAAACAGTGAATTTTTAACAGGAATATTACCCAGTTTAGGAATCATTTCAATATTGTCTTTGCCACTTAATATTGCCTTTAAAAGGCGAATAGCTCTAACACGTGATATTTGACCGATATTATTGCTCTGCCGATAAGCATACAGGCAATGATAACAGCCATCCTTCTGGGGATCATTCTTGCAACTACAATCCTCAAGTACTGATAATGCTAGTTCAAATATTTCAATCATGGCATTATCGTGTTGCATTAACTGTTTTAAATAGCCAGTACCGCCCGGTACAGAATCATAGATTACCAGATATTGCTTGCGGTAATCGGCATCAGCTACGGGCACTTCACTTAAGCAGGCTCTAAGATGATCAACATTCCCGAAATATTCTTTCATTCCTAGCATAAATGCAGCGGTAAATGACTCCTTGCGCGTCTGGGTCGAATCCATCGTAGTAGCCGGGACAAGAATCCGTAATGCTTCGGTAACGAATTCACGATAGAGGAAAAGACACTCTTCATAAGGGTCGCCATTGCCTGGTTGCATATTTTTGGCTTTACAGGTATAGGTATGTTTCGGTTCACCCTTCTCAGGCTGAAGTTTACCGCAGAATTTACATATCTTGAAGCCTTTGCGTACTTCTTCCACACCAGATACGGTTAATTTTTCGCCATATATATCACTTTCACCGAAGTTTATTTCTCTTAACGTAGCCTTTTTGACAAATTCATAGCCGAATGTAAATTCATCATTATCCATGCGATATGCTTTATTATCTATTTCTTCATCAACATCTACCAGCATCTGCTTACAGTAGAATTTTGAACTTCGATCATCGCTTTCATCGCTGATAAAACTTTTCCTGTATTCCATATTGGAATAAACCATCTCTACCTTAAGCATTGAGCGTACCTGACCGGCATCAGCCCAGGCAGGGCTTCCACATTGTGGACAGGCTGCTTTATCCTTGCCGGTTTCATCACGCTGGGCGTGGGAACAGTTGGGACAGAGCCTCCATTTGGCAGTTTGTGCAGTCGTGAGGTCTATTTGATTAATGGTAAGTTTACGGCCATCAACGTAGAAATTGTTTTCAGGTGCAAACTCGCTTATGGCGGATGATGCAGAGCGGTTGTACTCAAAAAACATCTTTTCATATTTACGCTTTTTCTCATCGGGTGCTTCAGCATCGCCGTCATCTTTTCTGAATAATATCGCTTTTAGAATAATTCCTGCTTCCGGGAAGGCATAATTGGGCAATAATCCCTCATCGGATAGAAAGTTAAATACGTCCTTATGGTTAATACTGCGAACAACGTTCACCAGGGCCATTTGTTCACGTTTTAAATCTTTTATGTCCTCTTCGTAGGAGATGTCATGCGGTTTGCTTTCGAGCTCCTTGATCATGGTCTTTAACTGCTTTATGCTTTCATTTATAGCATCCCGGTGGTTTTTAAGGTTTCCAAAGGCTTCGTATATCTTCATATGCATGGGACTCTTGTCTAACTTGTCACCCTGCGCAAAACTTCGCAGCTCGGCAATAGTTAACTCATCCAAATCCTGAGCAAACATTTGAATAAAAGTACGTAGCAAGCGGGACAGATTATTCTGTACATAATTCAGGAAATTAAATGGGAACATATCATTGGAATGGTTGTTCAGTTTGGTTAGACAGGTGCCTATTTTCTTTGGAATGGCGTTCTCGTTCACACCCTGCTTAATCCAGCAGTCCATGCTATAAGCAACAAACTGTCTTTCCAGTACAGCTGAAGCGCGCAGAAACACTTTGGGCGGTTCGATGGTTCCGGATAACATCTCCAAGGGATCAGCATAAAAATATAGATCATGGGGACGGGCATTAGCAACTGCCACAGTCAGTGCATTACCATCTTTACGCCCTGCGCGGCCGGTTCTCTGCAGATACTGTGATTGTACCGGTGGAATATTGCATAACACCACTGTTGAGAGGTCACCTATATCGATACCCATTTCCAGGGTAGGTGTACAAGAAAGCAAATTAGCATCCCAGGGCATCTTCTCTTTACTGCTGCGTTTAAAAACACGTTCCAGTTCTTCCCGTTCATCACGTTCAAGCATTCCGGTATGCTCCCTGGCAATAACTCTCACCATATTACCGCTGCAATATAGTTTACCGTAATAACCGAGTGATGTATCAATACTGCGATGGAGATGCCCACGGCATCTGTTGCCGATACAGGGTGCACCTTCCCATACATCTTCGTTTTCCTCAGCTACTGATATCACGCTGCCGCAAACATCACAAACAAACTGACTAACATTGCCTGAGATAAACGGTTTTTGCTTATTAAGGCCCCAGATGGTATAGCCTGCAGGTGAGGGCATATTTACTACCAGACCGCTTTTAACAAGTTCGTTTAGAATTATCTTGCTAACCTCATTAAATATCTCATCCCCTAGAATGAACTCATCCGCACACGCTTCGATCCAGTCAATATATTTGGCACTTGTTAGCAGATCAAAAGTAGACAAGCGATTCCCGTTACCTGTAGGTATATAAATAAAGCGAGGGGTATTGCGGCCTGGCTGCAAACCGGGTAGCCACTTTTCTTTATTATTGGAGAGCAGATAACTCTTGCCTAAATTATTGGTATATGCATAAAATGCAGCATCATCAAAGCCACCATTGGAACGCATGATGTTTAGGAAACCAAAAATCATTCTTTCAAATGCCATATCATTTGTATGATGTAGAGCTCCCAGCTCGTTTACAGTCCGTTCTTTCACAATTAATGCAATTTCTGCGACTGTCTGGCGGTCAAATCCTAGAACAGAACAACCTGATTTCTGCAGGGTTCGTCCAATATGGCTGGTCAGTCCATATTCCAGCATGATTTCATATTTCAACCGTCGTTCAATGTCAGATATTAGCTTTTTTGCTGCCCGCCCCGAACCAAGTTTCTTGTCGGCTTTCATTTTTTCATAGGCACGCATCCAGGTCATATTAGGAGCAATAAATTGACTTACAAATTTTTCGTCAGATAAATATCTGTGCCAGTATTCAATAAACCGGGAAGAGAATTCCTCTAAGGATAAACCATGGCCTTCAGCCAATACAAAACGTTGAATTGCACTGCGCAGACCAAACCTCCAGGTACGTGAATTGAAGAAACCTGCCCGGTGGGCAGAATCCTGGACATTATCAGAGAAGGCCAGGGTCTTCTTGTCATCATTAAATTTGGAAGCAAACATCTGTGATACAGTGGCACTGATTGCAGTGGCACTGCGCAGACCTATGATAGAAAGACCCCGACTGCTGCAAAATGGGCAAACATATTGTTTACTATCTTCTCGCCCAACCGTATGAATTGTAGCAGGATAAATAATCGGAAAAGTATCCTCTCCGCAACAATATGGGCGTGTGCCGCTACCAGGATGAATTTGCAAACAACTGGGACAGACATAAGCTGCGTTCATGTAATAAGGTTTTTCGTCATGGCTATAGGGAAAAAACATGAAAACCTTCTTGTCCTGTTTGAAGAACAGGTTATAGAAGGTATTAAGGTCATTAATGGTTAGATTACCACGTTCATTGGTAATTGAAACCCAACCGGTTGCACCGCAGTCACGGCAGTTTATTACCGGCAGGTACTGTTTTGCCTGTTGCTCGTTTAAATCTGTAGCCAGGGCGTAGGTTATATCATTGGCCGAAACCCTGGCCAGCAAGCGTCTAAGTTCACGCATCCAAACCTGAACCTGAACGGTTAAAAACGGGCGCAGTTTACCAACTGAACCAAGTCGGGCATGGGATATCAATGCCAACAAAGCATCTAAGGCCGCGGTTTGATTTTGTAATGCAGCCAGCTGGGGATATTTTGATTTCAGTTCTTCGCAAACCAGAGAAGGATGAACGTAATCGCTGCCCATGTAGGCAAGCATAAGCTGGGTGAAGCTGTGCCCCATCAGTCGTGCACCGATGGCCAAACGAACCTCATCGGACATGATATTATCAAAAACGAAGGTATCGTCAAACCAGCTTTTTGCAACAGTTTTAAGGTATTCAGTCTCGTCATCATTTTCTACACAATTGATCAATTCATTGACCTGTTCTTCTGTCGGGACGGTAAAATCGATGACATCAAATCCGGCAAAAAACTCATCTGGCGAAAGCCGATCCTCCGTAATTACAGCATCATCTTCAAATTGTTCTCCGAATACATCACTGGCATATTTACGTATACTATCTGCACTATCCCGGGCACCCATGGTAGCTGAAGTGCCGATACAGCATAGATATCCGGTGGGAGTAAACAATCTTGCTTTCAGCCGGCGTAGCAAGCAGGCCAGATCAGTTCCCTGGGCACCATCAAAAGTATGAAGTTCATCAACCGCAATATATTTCAAAGTTTCCGGCTTGTTTTCCTGCCACAGGGTAGCATCTTTCGGCCTGACCAGCAGATAGTCCAGCATCTTATAATTAGTCAACAGGATATCCGGAGGGGAGGAAAGCATAGTCTCATGATCAGTTATTATCTGTGACTCATTCATCACCCGGCAAGGAGCAGATTCATACCCTCCTACGTACATTCCCGCTGTGATCTGATTATTCAATTCCGGGCTGTTATGTATAAGTTCGGCGATACGTTTGGCCTGGTCAGAAGCAAGCGCATTCATGGGATAAATGATTAATGCCTTAATTCCAGGTTCGCCACGGTGGTGATAACAATATTCCAGGATAGGATAAAGAAAACACTCGGTTTTACCGGAACCGGTTCCGGTTGCAATCAGGGTGGAACGTCCGTCTTCACCGGTTAACCGTTCAAAGGCCTTTTGCTGGTGCACATATGGGCTGTACTGCATATGAATGGCTGTAAATATATCGGACCCATCCTCAGCAATACGAAAAGGCAGACGTACAGCAAAATAGGGTTCCTGGAATACTGAGTCTTTGGTAGCCAGCAGTCGCTCCAGTGAACCTTGAAAAAAAGGATTGGTCATCGGGAAGGTTGTTTTAATATAATCTTCCAGACCCTGCTGTAGTTGTCCCGCAAGAACGGATGGTAACATAATATCCTCTCCCGTTATTTATCCTTATATTTCTCCTCGAAAAATGCCCAGGCAGTTTCGTAGTCCTGTTCCCGGTCACAGCGGTCAAAGGGTGCCATGTATTCAATGGTGCGCTCCACTGGACCTCCCGGCATGGTATCATCCATGATCGTACGGGTAAATGTACCGCTCTTGGCATCCTTTATCTCATTCCATTCAGGCCGCGAGAATCCGACGTTGGTTAAGCTGCGGTTATTGGTGAACACGATACGCCCGTTACGGTCATACCAGGTATCGGCCTCGTAAGACTGAAGCACCGGGAACTGAATGCGGTAGATGGTTTTGAGTTGGTCAAGGGTCATGCCTAATGCCATCGCTGTAAGCACATCAATTTCCACAAGCGCTTGGCGACGTTCGTAGTCGGTGCGAAGTGGTGTATCCCATGTCCATTCTGATGTAAGGGAAGTAAAGCGCTCAGGGCGGAGGCGAAAGTCGGATTTAGACCAACCACTAAAAATAAAATCATCAGAGAACTCCATTTCCCATAAATCAGTGTAAAAAGTATTTATACAATTTAGTAGTAGCGCTCTAACGATAATATCTGAACACTGTTGTTTTTTTAATAAAAGAGGTAAATTGGCAATGGCATCAAACCTTCCGTTTGTTCTTCCTGATGCTTTCACATAATAATCATATGGCAAAGAAGACATACTTCCTGCCAAAATAACAAGCCCCACTTTAGCTGCTATTCCAAACAATCCATCAATATGTCCAACCTCAGTTGGAACAATTGCTGGTACTAAAGTCCGTTCACCACTGATATTAAGCATTTTTCGTATAAGTATACGATATTCTGAATGATAATTAGTATTCCAAGGTGTTTGAGGGATTCTTTTTCTATAGTCTTCTACCGAACATGCAGGTCGGTAGTTACAACGTTGCATATAATCCGCTTGAATAGCCGTCAAATCTATACTGTCAAAATCACTCTTTAGTCTACAGACCCTTCTTGAGGTTTTAAACAACGGATTGGAAACACCTATATGTGGGCCTGAAAAAATAGTATCAAGTGCCGATTCAGGGAAATGTACATAGCGCTCAATTGTACCGCTTTCTTGCCCCTTCTTTTCTTCCCACATTATTGTTGTATATATTTGATCCTTCATATCATTCAATACAGTCTCTTGTTTAGTGAAGCAAGATAGAACATCCACTAATTGTTTCGTATGAATAGCAGGCAACCTTGCTTCATGCCAATTATGATTGCCATCAAACAGTTTGGCAAAAAGCAGTAATTCTTTTTTCCCAACAAGAATAATTCGGTTAATATGCCCTTTTAAATTCCAATTGCCAAATTCATCTTTAATACCAGGAACTTCTCCAACCCCATCTGATTCATAACATAAATCAATTGTTATAGGATCAAACAGGTTGGATATTGTCTCAAATTGTGCCGTCTTAACGTTACAGTATATATTTATTCCATACTTTCTTGTCCCTCCAATATCTGCAAATAATCCTTTCTCGTTCTCAAATTGAAAGTGCTTTCGAAGAACTTGGTAAATCTTTTCCCGTAATGATCCCCCGTTAGGGTCGTCGTATATACCCTCAGGATGCAAGAATGCCGAGACACCAATATTGCTGCAATAATTCCATGCCTGAGGCAAAAAGCATTTATAAAGGTTAGTCTGCTGTCCTCTTAAATCCGCATAGTTTTGTATAGCGTTGAAAAAGTTTTGGGTGCCTGATATTGACTCATATTCAGAATAATACAGAAAGCGAGTTTCAATATTTGTCAATGCCTCGTTTCTCGCATAAGCGGTTTGTATGGCATTATACTCTTTGATAGTAAATATTGGGTTTTTATCAGATAAAACTGCCTGTTCATTCCATTCCATCTTAATCCACGGTGGATTCCCAATAACCAAATCAAACCCGCCCCGTTCCTCAAACAGATCAGCAAACTCCAACTCCCAGTGCATGAATTTATTTGACTCAGCAATTTCCTTTGCCAACTGCAACCGAGGATTACGCTTACAAAGAGCTACAAGATCAACTTTAGGCAGATCTTTATAAAGATCTAACACTTCATTAGCCATTTTCTCAATCTCGGTTGGGAACAATGACCCCTGAACGCTTTGGCTCTGAGTAACAGAGACAATACCACCTTCCAGAATTAGAGACATATCAAATAAGAATTCGCTTCTGGAGGGTAAGAGATCTGCTTTTTCTATAGGCCAGAACCACAGAGCACACCAATAGTCCATAGCAAATTTGAGCCTGGCATATGGCCCGGCGTTCTGCATTTCTTCTGATTTATACAAACGCTTATAAATCAAATCTTTCTCGCGAATAGTAGTATGGGAAGCATTCATATCCTCTTCATGACCATAAACTGACAGCGCGTCTTTGGTCTGCTCTTCAACAGTTTTACGCAGTTCCACCTGTTTTGTCCACAGATCATCTATGACTGCCGAAAGACGCAGGAGGGTCTGGACATCTTCAGCATTATGAGTGCTGGTGAATTTCCGATTCCAATCTTTGATCTTCTTTATCTCATCTTTGGCCAGGTCTTTGATGACTTTGTCAGTATAGTTCACCATACCGGGGTCACCCATCAGGAAATGATAAACTTGTTTTTTGGGCATTCTCTTGCTGTTCGGCATGATACGCTCAGGAGCATTATCATACCATCTACCGGGTGCACGGTTGGATCGTAGTTGTTCAATACGGTAGCACTGTCTCCTAGCACCAATAAGGGAGTTACCGTTAACCAGTTGGGTGCCAAACCAGGGTACATAGGCTCCTTTGTAAATTGTATTGAGCCATAATGATACTTCAGCCAGCTCTACAGCAACCGGGTTCAGGTCAATACCGTATACATTGCGGTCTGCAATATACATTTTTACCCGCTGCAGTTCCTTATAGCGTTCTTCATAAGATATGGTTTCTCCAAGCTCTTTTTGCTTCTTATCCAAGTAGGCTTCTGCCAATTGATTAATCGCTTCGTTCAAGAATGCAGCACTGCCCATGGCCGGTTCGCAAATGGTAAGCTGCAGAATATCATCTGCCGTTTTATCTTCCAGCAGTTCTTTCAGAGCGTACTTGACCAGGCATTTCGTTAATACTTCCGGGGTATAATATGAAGCTGATTTTTCTCGTTCACGACCGGCCAGGCGATAGATAAAAGTGCCTTTTTCATATTTTCTAAGGCGGCCGTCAGGATATCGAACCCGCTCTGCTTCAGTGTATTGATCCAGTTCCCGTTCTGGTACGAAATAGCCTACATCCAGTTCGTCAAATTGATCTCTTTCACGCTTAACCTCAAATAGTCTCTCTTCTGCAATAAAACCCCTATAAGACAGCAAAGCCTCATAGACAGCTCCCATCTGGTTGATACCCAGATTGGCGTAGGAAATACGGCCACGGCGATCATTTCTGCGTCCGGTGGCACGGGTAATGCTCATCAAATCAACGATTTTAAGCATTACCCGATTACGCAATCTGGCGGCAGTAATAAGCGGGGTATATTGGGGATCGAAAATGTGGGCTTTTAAGGGCTCCATGATAAAAATATCGTGCAAGGATTCGCTCTTAGACAGTGCTTTAAGCTCTTCTTCACTACCCGGATAACCATTATAAATAAGTTCAAAAAGCTTAGAAATGGTCTCATGTAAGTAATATCCTTCTCCAACTTCGCTGGTTTCTTCCCTTACGTTATCAGCTATATCGCGAAGACTTTCCAGAGAATACCCCTGCACATAAGGCTGTGCTTTCATCGGCGCATAACCGAGTTCAGGCCGTGCCTCAATAAATAGCATAAACAGCATACGATACATATAGCGCATACATTCGATAGTTAGTTGGGAAGCATCCACCGGATCTGCATCAAGATCTCTGCCCTGTCTATGGGCTAAATCATAGAGTACTTCGTTACCAAGCAGTTCAATACATTCCCGCAGCGCATATTTTAGATCCTGAGACACACCGGAAGCATGGCGATGAGAGTTTTCGTCAAGTTTATCCAACAAGGAACTTCCTTCGTCCGGACAGAGGCTTTCCTTGTGTAACAAAACAGCCATAGCCTGTAAGGTAGTTTCCTCACGGCGGCTGAATATCTCTTCTAAATCAAATAGCAGATAGCGTTTTTCATTCCATTTGTTGCGGTCAATCAAAGCGATTTGATTCAAGCCAATAAACAGAAGCCAGCGAGGTGGCTCAGGCATGGTAAAAAGGATTTTAGTAGCCAGTTCTTCATTAGCAAGTGCTGTGCTTGTAACCTCATCGCCGTTATCATCATTAAGATTGACTGCATTGAAACAGTAACCCTGCATAATGTTTGTGTCACGTTCCTGGGTATGGGCCAGCAATACCCAAAGTAGCGGTGCACCGCTAGCCTTATTAATTTCCAGATATACCGGTATTTCAATCCCTTCGGCTGTTACAACTGAAACTGGATTAGGTGCTTGGAATCCCAACGACTCAAGATACCGGTCTGCCATATCCTGAATCATTGGCAGTGCCATATTTTCTCCCCGTAAACGTTGATATTTATCGTGTACACTATAATATTGGCGGCTGTTATCACGAAGACGGGACCAGGGGGTACGAAATTCGTCTGACTCTTTAGCACGGCTGCGCCATGCACTAATAGTTTCCGCCGCATTATCCTCAAATATCGATGAGAAATAGTGATTTGAATAATATTCGTTATAATTATTAATGCCGGTCAAATCCATACTCATTGCTACACCCCCGTCAGAACAGCAACGATGCGCAGGTAAGGATTATTTTCAATTTCAAGAGTATCCTTTACCCAGTTGGTAAACTCATTAAAAATCTCATCTACCTTGCGTTCCTGTTCACTTTTTTTACGTTCACTTTCAAACAAAGACATTTGATATGCTTTATGCTTGTCCTGAAGTTCAATTAGCTTATCAATTTCCTCATCTATCTGTGGATTTATCTTTTGGCGATAGTTTTCATAGTGACGCTCAAGAACTTTTTTCGCTTCCTCCACTACAACCTGCAGCAATCCCTCCGCTTGAGCTTTGCTTTGTTCAGTAAGATTTTGGGGGTTGGGAAGATCTATAGGGCCAAAACCAGTTTTAGCTATTACCTGCTCAATGGAAAGCTCGCCTACGAAATCACCATCAGATAAATGCAGGCCAAACCACTCGTCAACCACAGGGGTAGATTTACGATTAGGAATGGTCCCGGCAACAAGGAAAATATAATCTGATTTAGGAATTTTACCAGTGATTCCTACCAGAGGGGCTTCACCACGTCCAAATAGCAAACCAGCCTTATCATTTACCCATTCATAAATTGGATGAAGGGGCCATAAATATTGAGTGGTTGGCCAGGCTGTTTCTGACATATTGTTTTGCATACTGCGTTTCATTTCTGCCATGCAGAATGATTTATCCGGACTTAATCGCAAATATTCTGTTCCGGGCATAGCTTCTTCCGGAATAAGTGCGGTTAAACGGCGTTTTAAATCTTCGGTTATCTTGATTTCCAGACCTTCTACGGTTTGCAATTTTTGTACCGGATGACGCTCGGTCTGCATAAAATATGCGATGGCACTATACAGATAATTAATATCGCTATACAGTGTTTCATCGGTAGAAACTTCTGCAGCAGATGCAACTTCGGATGCACCCATCATCAGCAGTTCAAACGGATCAAAATCAGCAGATAAATCATCAATTTGATTGCTGAATTCTTCTTCAGTCAGCGCCTTTTCAATGGCTTCGGCGGTAATCTGCTCTTCTTCTTCAATATTGAATTTTCCCAGGAGTAGGGCGGGATCACCTATGTTCTTGTAAGCCTGTTCTTCTTTCTGAACTAATATCTCCATTATCCGCATATCGCCTTTAATTTTCTCATTGTTGCTGCTAATCATAAAATAGCGGATATCTGGTTGTTCTTGCTGTCCATAACGGTCAATACGCCCGTTTCTTTGCTGAAATACCATCAGAGACCAGGGAATATCAAAATGTATCAAACGGTGGCTCAGGTAATGAAGGTTGATTCCTTCTGAAGCTACATCCGAAGCAACCAAAATGCGAATGGGAGATTCCTGCCGACCAAAATTGTCAACAATTTCTTGCTGCTCGCTATCACTCATACCCCCATAAATCTCCTGAACAATACCTTCTTTCAAATTAAGATCCTGGCGCAACTGGGAAGCCAGGTAACGCATGGTTTCTATACGCTCCGTAAAGATTACAATTCTGTCATCACTTTTTTTTGCGTCCCATCCGTATTCACGGCTGTTTATTAATTTAAGCAGCCTTTGGTAACGGGAAAAATCTGTTGGTTCGATTTTTTCGAGTGCTTCTTTCAATTCTTTCAGGTTGGGTATATCTTCGAATCCATCCGGACCATATTTCTTAATCAGTTTTTTCAGACGCTCATCAATGCTTTTTATACAAGCTGCCGGACTTGAAAACATTGCCTTTTCAAGGCTTGTCTTAAATAGTTGCCCAGTTATATTGCGTTTGTTGGCATCCATTTCCAGTTCCGTGTTGGTAAATATGTCAAAAGCATGCTCCTCGCGTACTGAAGCAGTACATTTTTCAATACTGACACGTCTTTCTTTGAATGCACCCTGAACCTGATCCTTTATATCCTTTTTAAACCTACGGATACAAAGTCCCTTTATATCTTCCTTTCGGTAGTCATGGGGATTGGCAATTGCGGTTGGATCAAGCATATTCATCAATGAGGCAAAACTTTCTGCCTTTCCATCATGCGGGGTTGCTGATAGCATTATTAGAGTATCAGAACGCTCAGCTAATAGCTGTGCGAGCCGTGAACGTTGCGCCTGGTGACTACCGCGTGCAGCAACATTATGTGCCTCATCAATTACTATAATATCCCACCATGAATTTTCTAAATGGGTTCTGTACTCAACATCACGTTTGAGCGTATCAATCGATACAATGGTTTTGTCATAATAGAAAAACGGATTATAGTTTGAAGGCAGTTGGGCACGGATCTTTTGAATTTTTTTCGAATCCAGCCTTACTAAAGGAATAGTGAAGCGATTCCATATTTCCTTTTGGAACTGAGTCATCATACTTTTGACGGTAACGACCAGAATACGCTTGCCCTTCCCCCGGGCAATCAACTCTGCCATTAGGATTCCTGCTTCCAGAGTCTTACCCAGACCTACCGAATCTGCTATCAGAATACGCTGTCTCGGTCTTTGCAAAGCCATCTGCGTCGGTTGTAACTGAAAATTCAATAAATCCATAGCTGCCCGGTTGCCGATGTGAAGTGCATTATCGGTGGGAATTTTCTGCCTCAACTGACTTTCTATGTACAAACGGGATCTTCTGAAATAAGGAGAATCATCGATAACCAGATTTACCTTGGCAGGATCGACAGCCACAATATCTTCAAGATCAGTCAAAAATATGCCCTGATGATCCTTGACCAGCTTTGATATGCCAACGCAGTGGATGGTCTTTCTGTTTAAGCTGTTGGTTTCGACCTTCTTGATCATCCATTCTTCATCACGAATTATTACTCTCATTCCAGGTGACAATTCAATCATACACCTTACCTCTTTTGCCTTTTATAATGACGGGTTGTTCCAAATCATGTTGTTATTAGATTTGGAAACCTTTCGGTATACATACGTATGGTCAATATAAACTAACTCATGAACTCTAGAATAAAGCTATTAAGAAAATCGGTTGTTTCTTTACCGACTTTAAAATTCCAAATAGAATCTTTAATTATTTCCAGTTCTTGTTTAAGATTCAGCCAGCTTCTTATTTCCTCCAATCTAACATCCATCGGCAATCTCTTGTTGGCATTTGGCCTTGCCAGGGTTCGTTCTAAAGAATCTATCTTTGATGTTATTTCCATCTCCAGCATACCTGGTCCCACACTAGTTAGCCATTCCGGTTTTTCCTTAATAACCGGCATGGCGATGAACCATTCATTACACTTTATATCCTTATTCGCATTATTCGTATAGGACATGAGCAGCTCTATTACCGAACGACGTACTCCTCCGCCGAAATGGAAGATGCAACTGAATTCATTAAAGTTAACTACCGGCCACTCATTTTCTTCAAATCCAAGCCAATGTTTAACCGACTGTGCTTGTCCAGCACCGATCATCTGATTTCTGCTTACATACATCCACTGACCTTCATGCATAGCTTCCCGGGCTTTCCTTGTTTCAATTTTACCCTTTTCAATTCTGCGGACTTCCAGCTTCTGTCCACCAACTGTTATCGTACTTCCCCCATAATAAACAATCCCTGCAGCAATTCTCTCTCCGTCAATTTCATCAACTATCTCTGCGCCGGGCATGCTTGAAATATTTGAATTTATACTTCCACTCGATGACTTGTTCAACCAATCATCCCCCAGCCTGATTCCTTCATTATTCTCGATCAATTCTCCTGTAATAATCATATTGTGAAGAATTGACTGCCCTATCTGTTGAGGAATGCACCGTTCAATAAAACTCTGAAGCATTTTTCTTGATCGCGCTCGTTTACTGCCTTGAAATATATATGAGGCTATCTGCTGCATGGCAACTGCATATTGTGTTCCTCCCTCACCGACGCCTAGAAATCCTTCTCTTGCAGCCATAACCATAGCAGTCTGAATTATTGCTTCAGCCATATTGTTCGAACAGATCATCACTCTGGTTTTATCGCTTCTCCGATTGCCTCTTCCTATTCGCTGTAATAAAGCGGGTATATCTGGTGCGGGCCCATCCAATACGACTAAATCAATGTCACCAATATCAACCCCAATTTCCAGCGTTGAAGTAGTACAAATAACAATACGCTCTTCTATTCGTGATGCTTCCTCGGCCTCTTCTCTCATTTTTTGACTAAGACTACCATGATGGGCTTTCACAACATAATTGAGCTTATTTAGAGTACCTGCTAGTTCTTCAGCCAAATTATCTACTCGCCGCCTTGTGTTGCAAAATACCAACACCTTTTGAGCTTGATTAGATTCTGTCAGATAATGTTTCAAGCTTATTTGAACCGGGGCTGGTTTTGGTTTTAACTGCTCGTTTACAACTTCTATAGCTCTTTGCCCATGAACATGAATCACTTTTCCTCCAGGTATAAAACTATGCACAACCCCATCTGGATTCTCCAGCGTTGCACTTAGTCCCACTATCTGCACTGTCTGACTTTTACTCCAGCCTTCTTCTACCGCCTGTAATTTAAGCCTGCGCAGTCTTTCCAGCAACCAGCGTACCTGCTCGCCTCGGGGTGTGCCAGCTAACAGGTGCACTTCATCAAGCACTACAGCTACAACATTTGCTAAAACATGCCCTGCCCCATCGTTTAGTCTGCCTCTGCACATAAGGCTATCAAAAGACTCAGGCGTAGTCAGTAATACGCCATAAATATCGTTGCAATTATCTCTATGGTCTCCGGTTCTGCGCATTAGAGTTATACCCATCCTATGCAAAGGTACTTCCAACCGATAATAAAGATCATTTACCAGGGCACGTGTCGGACAGATATAAAGAATCGTCCATTCATTCCGCAAAGAAACATACCTCTGAACCAGTGGGGCACAAACAGCCTCTGTCTTTCCCGATGCGGTCTGTGAACAAATAAGGATCTCCTGACCCTGATATATTTCAGGAATAGCCTGCCGCTGTACGTCAGTAAGACGTCCGAAGGATTGAAAAAAAGCTGGCCAGGCTAACCTGAGAGTTTGTGCAATTTTACGATCTTTATCTAAATCCATCGAAGACATGTTATTATCCTCCGGATGGTCCATAGGCTTTATCCAAAGCAGCAATATATCTCTTAATAAAAGCACGTAGTATCCCACTATCATCTCCACCGTGCTTGCTTGCCTTACGTTCAATTTCTTTTGCCAATTGCTGATCAAACTGGGATTCGATATCATAAGCCTTGGAATAAAGTTTGTACATTCTTTGGGCCAACTTAAATCGTTCTGAAGGTTTCATTTCTGGAATCTCATAATAATCTCCGCCAGCAGATTCAACTAAATTATCAATAGAAGAATCACTTATATTTCCCTCCTGTCCAACAGTAGCAAAAAAGATGCTGACAGGGTAATTATTATGGTCCAATGTTCCATTGAAATATTCGGTCAAAACTGTAAGAAGGTCAAGGACTCTGTCAAATTTGGCGCTGTTAACTCTTTCAACTTCAAATTCATCTATGGTAACTACCAGTCCTTTGAATCCGGCTAATTCTGATACATGACCATGTCCAACCAGAGATTCTACAAAATCATAAGGTCGATCGCCCACTCTTTGTCCAATCATTCTTCTAACCGTTACCTCGGACCTGTAAATGTTTGGTTCCTTCCGTATCATGACTGCAACTTGGTTGGCGGTGTATTCATCGCTACTAGATACGATTATATCCAATACATCACCATATTTGTCCAAATGACCTCTCTCTTTTACCAATTTGATGGTTGAGTAGTTATCACGTATTCTGTCTGTACCCCTTGGAGCAATTTGTGGCGCAGGGTTGCCCCGCTCGATAGATTTAACATATAAATCTAAAAGCGGTGTCGGCGATTCATAATCTTTTGCCTCCAGGGTGCTCCAAAGACTCGACAATAATTTTTCAGGATCAGATAGGCTGATATTCTGTCCATCTACCTCAACTCGAACAACCGCATATCCTTCTCTTTTAGCGATATACCGTATAACACTCATGGTATGGCTTTTCCCACTGCCGAAGGGTCCAAATACTTCAGACACCTGTGGTAAATTATTATTAGCCGCCGGTAAACGGCCTAAAACCCACTTTTCTAACTCTGTAAATCCTATAGTCAATTGTTCAATGTATTTTTCAGGTACTAGTCCAAAACGCAATGCATCAACTGCTTGACGGTATTCGAATAATGGGAAACGAATAATAGGTTTACTAATCGGGGAAGCTTTGACTTCATCTGGATCATGGTTCTGAAACTGTAGATCATCCTCATTAAGCTCAACCACTTTCCTTTGCTTTTCTAATTTAACCCTTATCCCTTTGGCGGTAAACCCGATTATCTCCCCCAAACCTAGAATCGCATGAGTAACTCGCTCACCTATCTGGGGTTTCCCCATCGCAGCTTATACCTCGCTTTCTTTTTCCTCATCCACTACTGGGGCAACTACCTCCAAAACTCCACTCTGGTATAAGTTTAGTAACAAAGCCGCAGTTCTTTTGGCCATATCACGTCTATTGCTAGTAGTCAAATCGTTTTCGAACACTTCCCGCGCTAATTTTTCGATTACTTTACGGACATCTTCGATTGGCGTTTCAATTTCTTTACCTACAGATTTATAAAACATGTCAATGAATCCGTAGCCCATAGCTTTTAAATCTTCATAAGGTTCCATACGTAGTGTCAGGTCGATTTTGGGGGATAAAGTTGTTCCGTCGAAAAAGCCCTTACCGGGAAGCGGGTCGGCTAATCGCTGTTGAAGAGCTGCAAAACTATCAAACCGTTCCGCCAGATCGGGTGTAATCCCGTACATAATAAGTGCTGAACCATCAATTAAGTCAGCAAATGCATTAATGCCTGACTGCAGCATGGACAAGATTCTTTCCCGCTGTCTACTATCCCGGGCAAGACCCTGCTCGGCTTCATCAAAAGCAATTACAGTTCCTCTGAAGCCGGCATATTTTATGAACTGGCATAGAGAGAGGAGCATTCTTCTGCCAAACCTTGCCTGCTCGTTTCGTTGTATCCTGGCAATAGATAATTGTTTGGATAAGATAGCATCAGTTACCTCCCCTGAAAGCCAACGACATACTGCTTCAAAAGTGTCAAATTCTCCACGGTGATAGGAGTCCAAGCCCAATCCAACCATTCGCGCAAACTTGCTTTCCTTGAAATCAGCATTGGGCAATCCTTTTATCCAACTGCTGACCAAATACTCTTGCTCCTCATTGCTAGTTGTATCTTTAGCAACCTGATCAAGACTAGCCAATAATAAATTACGGATACCGTGTCCGCTTTGACCGGGAGCTCTTATCTCGCGCGCAACTTCGCAATAGACAGCTATATTATCAGTAAAATCCAGATCCTTATTTAACATAACTTCTGAAGTAACACACTCTTCATCCCGGGCTATCTCCATAAACTGTCTGAGGAAATGAGTTTTCCCTGATCCAAAAGGGCCGATAATAAACTTCTCATTCGATGAACCTGCTTCAAACTGTTCGAATAGATACTCTTTTTTTAGCCGTGCAAATGCATCATCATATATAGCACCAAATAATTTACATCCTTCCTGTGGTGCATGGCCATATTGAGCAACTGACTTGAGTATTGTAATTGAATCCATACTTATCCCCTCTTTTCAATTCGATCAACAGCCAAAGCTGCCAATACTTTCATCAAACTCCTACGGTATCCGGAACTTGCATCATTCCGGATGATTTGTTCGCCCTTTTTAATCATCAGCTTACGTAAACCTTCTGTATTCCCCCCGCATTCATTGACTAAACTTTCAAATTTAATACTGGCCGATTGTAAAAATTCTTCAGGAGTATTGGCCGAGGAAACACTACTGACGGTCAAGATCGGTTGACGCCAGGGATTGCTGTCCCTAGAATCATAAGAGACCTCTAATCTCTGTCCCAAAGCAGGGTAAGCATTTCCGCAGGCATCGATAAATCCTGGCAAAACTGCAAATATGACCCCGGTACCAACTAGAGTGCCGGAGGCACTGCCATCAACCAGCCGTCTCATTAGATTGGCCGAAACACGAATTTTTTGTGAGGGGTTGGCACGGTTAATTCTAAATATCTGCTCAGCTTCGTCAAATAACAATAGCGTCCCATTAAGCCCTAATAAAAATAAACCATTCAGTACGGTTTTAAGAACTTGCTCCGCATTCCGCTTAGATAGTGGGCCTTTTACTCCCCTTATGCCACTGCGAGCCAGTTCCCCAGCACCGACTTTTTCACCCCTGAGATAGCTAAATATTTTTTCCTGGGCTTGCGAGGGCATTTCATCATCCTCAAAGATCAAAAGCATCGCTCTTTGAAAACCAGGATGAGGTAGTATAGTGTTTTTTAATGCTTTATAATCAACCTGGCCCGAGCGTTTTAGGGCCAGCAGAATACTATCTAACGATCTGATTCTCTCAGCATCGATTCTTATCTCAATATTCTCCAGAACATTATTAGTAATCTGACGCCAGTCATCTAATTTAATGTCATGACCTAATTCTGTAAAACCAACCGCCATATTATTGTCCAATGCCAGCTCTCTTATCAAGTCAAGTAAATGGGTTTTGCCTGAACCATACGGCCCTTCGAAAAAGCGAACCGTAGAACCGCCTTGAAAAATCAGTGATTCCAAAACTTCTTCTTTAAAATAATCTAAAAACTTTCCCGAACCCACGTCATATTCCATAGCTGCTGCAATTTCCGGTACCCCATATTGGGCTACCTTTTTAAGTCCTGCAGATATTTCTTCTCGTTTCTTCTTTTTGATTTCGTTCATTACCCCTAACTCCCGACAGCTATCACATAGCAGAATGTTTTATAATCTTCCAGCGCGTCCAAGCCATTCAAGACGAACCCCATTCCTTTAGAAACTTCCATCTGGCTTCCTGCTTGGAAGCCTAATCTTGGTGTCTGGTCTGGAAACCTAATTGTTCGATAGCAATCCAAATTATATAAGAAAGCCCACCGCGGCATTTCAATATAATTTAATTTGGAATCAGGTTTTTTAGTTTCCAGCTGGGTCCTGACCAGTTGCGCTCTCAATTCACGATAAAAGGCATCAATTGGAACTAATTCACTATGATTAGCGCCTGGGCGATTTGACAGTATTTTTAAATTCTGATAAGTTTCCCAGCAGGTTTTGATTAAAGTCGGTTCCGGCAGCAAAGACTTTCCTAACATGTCTAGCGCTTTAAGTTCACTCTTTTCGATATCTTCCTTGCAAAAAACAGATTGCCATGGTAATAATACTTCACGGTTGTATAGGAATCTGACCCGAGATTGTTCGCGATCCATTTCTACCTCTAATGGTCCAATTCGCCAGCCCCTTGCCTGCTCTCGTACTGATTTATGCTGTTTACGCGTGTTTCTAATAAATTCCGCTTCAATCCTTCCAAAGGATTCCATTCTTGTTTGTTGACTTTGTTGGATAAAGCTAGTTATTTTTTCCCTTAACTCTTCCACAGCTGTGCCAATAATCTGTCCTGGTGGCAGTTTTTTAAGCCCTTTATTGAACTTGTCCAATGCATCAGCATCATTACTTTTTATTTTTGTAAAAGCAGAGAATACTTGTTCAATTTTTAAAATCTCTTTCTGTAATGCTTTCATTTGTGCTTTTTCATCAAAACTCACTAAACACACCTCCAAAATTTCTTATTTTCTATGTATCATGTTTATTACCTACATAAACAATATAACAATACTTTACGACATTTATATGTCACGTGTATTAGTTGTTAATAAACTAGTTGTTTTACAGGCAACCACCTATATTTACATAATACTCCAGCGATAACATTATTCCTGCAGAAAATAGAAATAACTAAATATTGCGTAGCGTAGTTAATGCAGATATTGTGAAATCTACTACTAATTAAGCATTAATAAATGTTACATGGAATTAATCGTAGTTAAAATTGAACCCGCAAGGGATTTCCGGCCTGGTAACTGGACATTGAATTAATTTTCAGTAACTATAATTAAACCACGCCCTGATTCTAAAACGGATTCTCAATTATCTTTACGTCCTCGCTCTTACATCCTTTACATTTCATTTCCGCATCCTTGGCTCCATAAATACTCTTGGCCCCGCATTCATTACATTGGATAACTATGAATTTGCTTTGCTCTT
>JAAYCQ010000291.1 GCA_012729715.1 Syntrophomonadaceae bacterium | reverse complement strand
TAGGAGCCTGCACTCTCATAAGTAAGAGGGCTATTCAGGCCGGAGTTAATTTTAAGGAAATTTATAATATTAGTTTTATGGGCGAGGACCGGCATTTTTGCATTCGTGCTGCCGCCCTGGGCTTTGAGCTTTTTGTAGATACTCATTATCCCGCCTTCCATATTTACAGGCTCTCCGACCTGGATGACCTTGAGGAGTTTAAGATGCGCATTAATTAAACGATATAAAAAACATTTTTAGAAAGCGGGCATAAAATAATAATATGAACCCTAAGAAGGAGTTGATTGATTATGTCATTGCCGACTATCCCTAGGATTACTCCGTCAATAAGTATAAATAGAACCCAGGTTATCAACATGCTATTAGCATCTGTAGCCCTGGAGGAAATTGGTTTAGCCCATATTATTAATGCTGAGGGTGAAAAAATACAGGCTGTATTAGGGACTCTTCCAGGTTTATCCGTAAAAGCAACCTCTATTTCGGGCTTACTCTCTGTAAACCGTGAAGTGAGGCGGACATTACAGACAATTATAAAAAATCAGATGCTTCTTCAATTTAAACTTGAGGATATCATGGATATATTCTCGACCCCGACCCTGCCTCCCTCCCCTCCGATATATGTTAAGGCAGGTTCAGCCTGGGGAGTGGGAACTCCGTATGGGGATGGGGGTGGCAATGCTCAGTATTTTACTTTATTAAATTCGGAAACAGAAAAAACAGTCGTTCTTGGGTTGGGAGCAACTAATATTCCTGTGGGTACTGTACACCTTCTTCGACAAGGTAGTAACTTATTAGTAACCTTCACAACCGATTTTCCCTATGTAATGCACCAGGTGCATTTATATGTCGGTGCTACCATTCCACCCTTCACCGCTCCTGGGTCGTTTGATTACAAATATCCTCTTACCCCAGATGGCTATTTTACAACCTATACGTTTACTGTTGATGTAAGTGGTATTCCCGGGACGATTTATGTAGCCGCTCATGCCGACATTTACAAGCAAGTATAATTGATGTCTAAACGGCCCCCTTTACTTTTAGGGGGTCTATTTTTGTGCAAAGAGAACAGCTGATGTTTCTTAGTATCATAATTTTGATTCCACTGCAAAAAGTAATAAATATGCATTAACCTGAATAATTAGACGCAGATTGCTGCAGATTACCGCAGATTTATTATAATTAATACCGATACGCAAAAGATTAAAATAAAGAGAAATACGGAGTATTTCAACGATAATTCTTAATTTTTAATTCAAAACCACTATCTTTTGACCATGTATTCACTAATATGCAATGAAATTAGGGTTTTCGCAGTAGAATCAATTTTATAATTATGAATAAGGGTTTACGGAAGGAAAGAGGCAGGTTTTCTCGAATTACATAATATGCTAAGTAAAGTGACCGGGGGAAAAGGGCTGGTCTCTAATGGTAAAGCATTTATGCTAACATGATAACGGTGGAAGAATAGGGGGACTGCTAGTGTATAAGGTATTTTGGGGTAATAAACATTTTGAAAAGATTGGTATGGTCGGTGCATTTATTTTCGTTCTGTTTTTAGCTGTTTTACTGAAACCGCCTGCAGGGCAGGGGGCCAGCGTAGATGCGCAGAGCCACAGTTTAAAATGCTCCTTTGGTACCAGGAATGTACAGACCGTATACATAGATCTTAAGGATTCATCAATCCAGATAGAGGCGGAGATAGCGGGCGGACAAATTGGCAAAGTAGATAGTCTTGCCAACATTGCTGCTCGCAGCAAGAACGCCAATACAGAAGTGGTAGCCGCTATTAATGGTACCTTTTTCAGTGCCTATCAAGGAATACCTTTTCCCTGGGGAACGATCCAAAGCCGAGGAGTTTATCACCACTTGGGTAATACCGGTGCCTCAGTTGGGTTTACCAGAGATAATCAGTTTTTAATGGATTGCCTGTTTATAAGCATAAAAGGTGGCATAAATGGTAGTTATGAATGGCCGAACAAATGGTATGCATGGGGATTCAATCATCATTACACTACACCTGATGCGCTGTCCATTTTTACACCTGCCCATGGAAACACTACCGGCCCCCATTCCTATACTTCCGCAGTTGTTGAGAATAATCGGGTTACTCAGATTGTGCAGGGTGAGGCCAGGATTCCTGCCAATGGCTATACCATTGTATTCGGTGACAGCATGTGGTTAGACTGCTTTAAAATTGGCAACGAGCTGAGTTATAGACTGGAGTATAATCGTACCGATTTTTCTGGAAGCGTGAAACCGGGTGTACCAATTTCATGGGAGAATGCGTATACGACTATTGGTGCCGGTCCAAGTTTATTGAAAAACGGCAGAATTACGGCCAATGGTGCTGCAGAGGGTTTTACCGATCCTAAGATAACGACAAATCGCGGTTTACGTAGCTTCATTGGTATTCGTCCCGACAGGGTTCTAGTAATGGGGACGGTGCCAAACGTGTCCATTAGAGAACTGGCTGAAGTTGCTCAAAGGCTGGGGCTAACCGATGCCATGAATCTGGATGGAGGCGCATCATCGGGATTATTATATAAAGGAAAATATTTGACTACTCCTGGACGTTTACTTAGCAACGGTCTCGTGATTACACAGCAAAAGGGGACACCGCAGAAGGCAACCCCTACACCGGTCATTCGGGTTCTGCTGGATGGTAAACCTTTAAGTTTTGATACAGCACCTATCAATGATGGCGGACGCATATTAGTTCCGATGGGCCGTATTTTTGAAGCGCTGGGTGCAACGGTTCATTGGGATTCTACCAGCAGGACTGCTACCGCTATTCGTAATGATAGAACGGTCAGGCTGCAGATTGGTGCCCGGGAGGCATTTATCAATGATCAACCATACAAATTGGATGTACCCGGGAAAATTGTTGGAGGACGTACTCTGGCTCCGCTGCGCTTTGTAGGTGAGGCATTTGGAGCTGATGTAAAATGGAATGGTGGGACCCAGACTGTTACAATCACGTCACCGGATAATGTCATTCAAGACATACCCATACATCAGCCGGCCGGGGAACCCCCTGCCTTTGCAGGTTACCTGGGTAACATCAACTCAAAGCAATATCATCGCATAGATTGCCATTATGCCGGTAAAGAGACCCCGGAGGACCTGGTGTTTTTTGAAAGCAAAAAAGAAGCCCAGGCCGCTGGATATATACCCTGTAAACAGTGTAATCCTTAAATTCAGACATTAGCGTTTAACTGGATAAATTCGTTACTGTCTATCTTTGCCATTCAAAGAAAAGCTAAGAATATAGTAATATTGTAATGTATTTAAATTTGAGAGGCGGAGATAACATGAAACGTTTTAGTAAAGCCATCCTCAAGCTGATTCAGGGATTATCCAAAGCAGTATTACGTTTTCCGTTAACTGTGCTATTTTTGATATGTTGCACCGCCTTGACCTGTTACATGATTTCTTTGCATAAAAGCCCCGATTTAATTATCCAGAAGCTGATGTTTGTCTGTTTGCTGGGTTCTTTTATAGGGGTTACCGCTCAGTTTGCCTGTGAACGTTTCCCACGCCTGGCCCGGCTGCGTTGGGCTGTTTACGCAGCATCCGCTCTGCTTACTCTGGGTTATTATTTTATTATTTCCCCAGCGCCGGCTATAGATTACGGAGTAGGTGCCCGGACATCGGTGGCGGTATTCTCCATGTTTTGTGCGTTCGTCTGGCTGCCATCGTTCCGGGATAAATTTAATTTTAACAGCGTAGCCCTGATTCATTTTAAATCAGCCTTAACATCGATTCTTTATGCCGGAGTACTTGCGGCTGGTTTGGCATCGATTATTGGAGCTGTCGATATTCTGCTCTTTAAGGTCAACAGTGATGCTTATGGTTATATGATGGCTATTGTCTGGATTCTTTTTGCAACTACTTACTATCTCTCACTCCTGCCCCGTTTTAATTCGGAAACGGAATTGGATCAGGCTTATGCTCAGGAAGCGAGCCAGTGTCCTCGCTTTCTGGAAATACTTATTTCCTATATAGCTGTTCCATTGGTTGCTGCATATACGCTGGTTTTGCTGGCCTACTTTATCAAAATCGCGATTACCGTGAACTGGCCAACTGGTCAGCTGGGACCAATGATTTTGGCTTATTCCGCTGCCGGACTTATTATCTATATTCTGGCCAGCGGGTTGGAAAACCGCTTTGCTATACTGTATCAGCGTATTTTTCCTAAGGTATTGGTTCCGATTGTAATCATGCAGCTCATTTCCGTATATATACGACTAAGTGCTTATGGGGTCACGGAATCCCGCTATTATATTGCTTTGTTCGGTATCTTTTCTATTGTAATTGGTATGGTGCTATCCTTTAAGCCGGTTAAGAAAAATGGCCTTATTGCCCTTCTGGCAGCAGGTTTTGCCATACTTTCGATTCTTCCGCCGGTGGATGCTTTCACCGTATCCCGCAACAGCCAGATAAGTCGATTGGAAAACTACCTGCAGATAGACGGTGTATTAGTAAATGGAAAGATTAATCCTAAAAGCGATGCTGATATGACCTTACGGCTGGAAACCACCAGCATCCTAAATTACCTGGAGAGGAGAGGCTATCTTACAGCGGTTGCCTGGCTTCCGGCTGATTTCGAGACTAATAGAGATATGGAGAAGACCCTGGGTTTTGAGCCTGCTTATAAATACATGGGGGACAACCAGAACAACTTCTTTGCCCATCTGGATATGCAGAAGCCGCTGAATATTGAGGGCTATGATGTTTTGCTCCAGGCTGGTACTTATAGAGGGATGGACCCTAAAGAAATCATGAATTATGATTTTGATGTACGCGGAATCCCATATAAACTCATACTTGAACCTGTATCAGCGAAGGAAACCCGGGTATCAGTTCAGAATGCTACGGGTGAAAAGCTGATATCCACCGGTCTATACGATTTTGCTGTTTCCATTACTAGTATCAGTAATCGCCCCAAGGAGGCCCTGGATGCTAAAGATTTGACCCTGGATGTTGAAAATAACAACTGCAAGATGCGAATCGTCTTCCAGCATATTGGCATTACCTATGGTACCGGTGGAGACGCCGGGGCTGATTACAATATGTTTATCCTGATTGCTGTTCCAGCTCAAAGGTAACCACATTACGAATATTTCTGTATTCAAGACGCCAGTTGGGGAAAAATAAATTTCAAATAGTTAAAGGCGGGGATATGTATGCCTTTTATTCCTCACAGGGTGTTTTTTGAAGATGGATCATTGGATTACCCCATAGCACAGAAGATATTGGATGCACTTAAATCTAACCCCAGGGTGAGTGTTAATATACTCAAGCCCAAACAAAGAATAAAAACTATATCTGGAGCTTCATGGCAGGATGCTTATGAGGCCGGTAAAAGAACTCTGGTTGTAGGTATAAGAAAGACGCTTAACTTTCAAAGCTGCAAGCCTTCAGCTCACTATCAACTTCCTCTGGTAACCGGATGTATGGGACAGTGTGAATACTGCTATCTGAATACTCAATTCGGGAAAAATCCATATATAAGAGTATACGTAAATCTGGAGGAGATATTAAGCCAGACTGCCAGCTATATTGAACAAAGGAAACCCGATATCACTATATTTGAAGGTGCAGCTACATCTGATCCAGTACCAGTTGAACCATATACCGGATCTTTGGCTGAAACCATCCAGTTTTTTGCCCGGCAGGAATATGGCAAATTCAGATTTGTTACTAAATATACGGATGTAGACTCCCTGCTAAATCTAGATCACCAGGGCAAAACCATGATTCGTTTCAGCATCAATGCTGATCACATCATAAGCAACTACGAACATTTTACCCCCGCATTACCAAAACGATTGCTGGCAGCCGGTAAAGTTGCCGCTGCCGGATATCCACTGGGTTTTATCATCGGTCCGGTAATTTTATTTGACAATTGGGAAACCGAATATAAAAGGATGTTTAAAGCACTACGGAATAATTTAGGTTCTAATAAACCTGATAATATCAGTTTTGAAGTTATTTCTCACCGCTTTACCGCCAGAGCTAAAAATACGATCATGAACGTTTATCCTTCTACCACTCTGCCTATGAATGAATCTCACCGCAAGTACAAATATGGACAATTTGGTTATGGCAAATATGTGTATCAACCTGAACAAATAGAAGCTATCACTTCGTATTTTAGGCAAGCCATAGAAGATTCCTTCCCCGGGGCAGGTATTGATTACATTATTTAAAACATGATGGTTTAGATCTTAAAAAGGAAAGAGTATGCTCCCCTTGCCAGAACACCAAAAAGATAACAGGGGGCTTTTTTGTTAGCCCCCCTTGCGGCAGATGTCATTAATGAATATCATTAACTAAACCTTTTAAAATCAGGGCCTCGGTAAAATTGTATGTTAGGAGGCTTCGATGTCTGCTGAAAAATTATTTCTTACTCGTTACAACCACTATCAAAAACTTGAAAAACGGTATACCAAGAGCTTTGATAGGATAAGCAATCTGCGTTTTTTTATATTCCTGATCGGAGCAGCGCTTACCGTACTTTGTTCATTTCTGGGAACCTCGATACAAGCCATATCCGTTTTACTTTTCTTCCTGGTACTATTTCTTGCACTTGTCCATAAGCACTCTAAAGTGGAACAGGAATTGAATACGGTTCGCGCTATGCTGGAAATACAGCGCAGGTATTTGAACAGAATTAACGGGACCTGGGTTTCATTTGATGATTGTGGCCTGGAATTCGTGGATGGCAATCATCCCTACACCTATGATCTAGACATTTTCGGGCCTAAATCTTTATTTCAATGGATATCGGTGGCTAAAACAGTTCTGGGTAGACATCATCTTAAAACACTCCTGTCCAACCCATCAAAAAACCTTAATACCATAAAAATGCGCCAAAACGCAGTAAAGGAACTGGCTACTAAACTTGAATTCTGCCAAAAACTAGAGTGTCATGGTTTGCTGGTAGATGATGTATCGCGGGATACCGGGGAATTAATCAGCTATGCCGAAGAGTCCGGAACGCTCTCCAAAAGTATATACATCATGCGTTTTTTCCCATTGGTTACCATTCTGGCCTTTGTAATATCTATTTCAGGTTGGGGCTTAGCCCTTGAGGTTCCTATAGTACTTCTTACCCTGCAGTTGCTATTATATTTTGCCGGATATCAAAAAATAGCATCGAATTTGAGCAGAGTTTATTCATTTCAAAAAAGTTTAGGTGCCTTTAGAAACATGTTATTGTTAATTGAATCTGAACAATTTAAAGATGATTACTTATCTACCCTGAAATCTGAGTTATATAACCAGGCAGAGCCTGCTTCTACTTGTATGAAACGGCTGGAACGAATATCCGATGCCATTGATCTTCGCCATAATCCAGTTTTCTATTTTATTTTTAATCTTTTTCTCTTCTGGGATTTCCATTGTGCGGTTTATTTAGAACGCTGGAAAGCTCAAAACGGTAAGAGAATTGGAGCCTGGTTTGAAACCATTGGGGCCTTTGAGGCTTTAACCAGCCTTGCCGTCATATCACATATACACCCGGAATGGGGTTTCCCCGAACTTCAGGATCATGGTACGAAGATTCAGGCTCGAGACTTCGGTCATCCTTTAATTAAGTCGGAAAAATGTGTTCGTAATGATATAGGCATTGATAACTATTCTTGTATTATTACCGGTTCCAACATGTCAGGGAAAAGCACCTTCCTGAGGGCTATTGGCATGAATCTGGTGCTGGCCTATGCAGGGACAGCCGTTTGTGCCCGGAAATTCAGCTGTTCTATTATGGAAGTATATACATCTATGGTGATAAGAGATGATTTGATTGGCGGAATTTCTACCTTTTATGCCGAATTGACCAGAATAAATATGATATTAAAGCAGGCAGACCAAGGGCAGCCTATGCTTTATTTAATTGACGAGATATTTCGGGGGACAAACTCACTGGATCGGATTGCCGGTGCCCAGGTAGTTTTAAAAGAATTGAGCAAGAAGAACGTAATCGGTTTGATTTCTACCCATGATTTCGAACTTTGCGATCTGGAAAAAGACCGGGGATCAAACTTTAGAAATTACCATTTTGAAGAACAATATAAACAGGGGAGAATCGAATTTGATTATAAGCTTCGTTCCGGTCGCTGTACCACCTCTAATGCCAGATATTTGATGAACATGGTGGGGATTCATGTTCCGGAATGAACCATATTATACCTGGCTAAAATCCCGATTGAACCCAGGTTCTTATGAATGGTGTCAGGGGGACGGTTCGAAGCCCCTGAAAAAGAGCCTCTTTTACGTGTCATTCTGAGCGATAGCGAAGAATCTAATTAGTGTAAACCCCAATACTACGGAATTCCAAAGAGATCCTTCGTCGCCTGCAGCTCTTTAGGATGACATTTATGAATACTTTTTCAGCAGTCTCGGACGGTTCTCTTGATACCCCAATGATAATCTTAGTTTAGCAAAACAAGAACGGTATCCTGCTTTTTGGCCGGATACCGTTTTAGTCTTGCTAAAAGATTTCCCCTTGTTTAATGCCTGGATATTAGGAGCTAACGTGTAGAGGGCCATTTTTATCTGTCATCCGGTGCTATGATTTGCAAAGTCTAGGCCAGGGCACCCCCGTCAACTACGATGGTAGCACCGGTGGTATAAGACGATGCGTCTGATGCCAGGTAGAGGACGGCGCCGCACATCTCCTCGGGCTGTGCAGCCCGGTGAAGCGGTATCTGCGGCAGCAGGACCTTCTCCATTAGTTCCTCATTCTGCACCATTACTGAAGCGAACTTTGTATCGGTAAGTCCAGGAAGCAGCGCGTTTACCCTGACCTTGGAGGGAGCCAGTTCTTTGGCAAAGGATTTTGTCATGGCAATGACCCCCGCCTTGGTAATCGAGTACACTCCCTGCATCAGCGCGGGCCTTATGCCATTGATAGAGGCGACATTAATGATTGAACCTCCGCCGTGTTTCGTCATCAGCCTGGCTCCGTACTGGCACATAAAAAAAGTACCCTTCAGGTTAACATCCATGGTCTTATCCCACACTTCCTCTGACGCATCGATGACCCCGCCAAAGTAGAAGTTCATTGCGGCATTATTTACCAGGATATCAAGCCTGCCGTAGGTCGCCTCGACATATTTGAACAAATCTTCTATATCGGACACGACTCCGTTGTGACATGCCCTGGATATTGCTTTGCCACCTGCGGTGCGAATCTCCTCTTCCACTTCAGGCAGACCCTCCATGGTTTTGTTGGTAATGATCACCTCAGCGCCATGCTCGGCCAGCGCCCTGGCGATGCTCGCGCCAATACCCCTGCTGGCACCGGTTACCATTGCAATTTTCCCTTTTAAACTAAAATCCACGATCATGTTATCCCCCCCTTTTTATTCTATACCCTTGAGAAACTCTGGCTGCGTGAACGCAGGATTCGGATAATCGTAGAATCCTTTCTTAGTCTTCTTACCAAGATGCCCCTTCTCCACGTAACCCCGGATAAACTGGGCATGCTTGCGCAGGTACTTGTCATTGGTCGCCTCCGCCAGGTACTCGGTGACACTGAGCATCGTGTCAAGACCTATGCCGTCCATCAGGGCAAACGGCCCCGCCAGCATATGCGTGACTCCCATCCATGCTCTGTCAATGTCCTCGATTGAAGCAACGTTTTTTGTCTTCAGTGAAAGCGCAGCGGTGAACAGAGCACCAAGCATATAGTTGAACACATAACCTGAATGCTCCTTCTCCATCATAATTGGAAGCTGACCCGTCTTAAGCGCAAAATCTTTGACAAGCTGTATGGCCTCCTTCGAGGTACCGGGATGAGGCATGATGTCGACTACATTTGTTACCTTTACGTCGTGAAAATGTAGGGCCAGAAACTTGTCAGACCTGCCTGTTGCCTCCGCAATCATTGATGGTAGGAAGGTCGAGGTGTTCGTGGTGAATATCGTACGTTTTGGACAGAGCTTGTTGAACTGCGAGAATACCTTCGCCTTGAGGTCCGGATTTTCCGGAATCGATTCGTTGATGATGTCAGCGTCTTTAGCCGCGAATTCGGGGTCGGTCGTTGTTGATATGCGTTTCATGGCTGCATCTGCCTGTTCCTGCGTACATTTTGCCGACAATACAAACCAGCCAAAAAGGTGCTGAATCCTCTCCATTGCCTTTTTCAGGGAGTC
>JAAYCQ010000290.1 GCA_012729715.1 Syntrophomonadaceae bacterium | reverse complement strand
TGCACACCCCTCTGGAAAATGCACACCCCCTTTGCACACACCCTGCTAAAGTTCAACGATTACCTCCTGGCGCGATGACAATAAGTGGAAGGATTTCCTCTTATCAAAAGAGAATAACCCACCAAAATTCGAGAAAGCCGCTCTGCAAAACGCATGAACGGCTTAAAAACAGGCCTTTCAGGCAATATAAAAACCACCTACAGATAAAATTCTTTTTATCAATAGATGGTAGATAATCTGTCTAATGACTCAATTATTGATACAATTTAACGATTTGTCGAGGTCGGCTGTCAGGGGTGTGCATTTTTGAAAAGGGGGTGCATTTCTGAGGTCAAAAGCTTCTTTGACCGGTACGGCCAGTGATTCAATGTAGCATTTAATTATTTCAAAGGTTATTTCTAATGGTTCTATAAATATCGATTTTAACCTCATCTGGGATAGAATTACCATTGGGAAAGTGATTGTAATAAAAATCAGTATCACATCCATCTAGGACCTTACCGTTGAACCCATCTTGCAGTGATATGCCTGTCACCTTGCCAAATTGATTTTTAACTTCCGAATGTATTATGCAGACTATTTTTGGTCTATATCTTCTAATCCTATCAAGCATTAACATGACGTCTTCTCTTTTTACCTTTACTCTGTTTGAGTTAGTCTCCTCCGTCCTAGGCTTTAAGTCAATAACTCCAAATAGTTTATTTTTATAGTTATATTTTGTCCCACCAAAAACTAGCTCGTCAGCAATTAATTTATCCAGATTCTCGGTAATAAGTCCACTTTTGAACAGTTGCTGAAAGAACCTAGAATTTCTCCCAGAAAAGTAATGCCCATTGTTATTCGATTGCTGGGGAGGATTTAGTGCTACAAACAAAACATCCAACCCCTCCCGCAGGTAAACCGCATCCTTGTCGACCAGTTTCATTAAATTAACCTCGCATTCTTAGCTCTCTCGAGAAGCCGGAATAAAGCCCAGAGCGGCCTCCCAGGCTTCTGGAGAAGCACAAAAGTATTCACGGCCATTATTCTCAGCATGACTTACTTTTCCTTCACCTAATAAGTAGGTAAGAAGAGGTAGCATTAGTTGATTTTCCGTATGAACGTCCTGTGGTTCTTTAATATCACGAATTAAATGGAATAGCTGTCCTTTGTAAACCCCTAATTGATCGTCAAGTGGTATGTATTTGGTTCTACGGTCCTTTAGTTTGACTAAAAGCGCTTCTGCCAATTCACGGTAGCGTTCATTTAATTCCCGCATAATATCATTAGCACGAGTAACTATTATGGGTTCATTATCTGAGTGTACGTTGTCACGATAAAGCGCTTCATAATCACGAATTCTCACTGGAAGTACGAATGGTTGATGGGGGGCACTCCACATATAGCAGTTACCACGAATCGGCTCAGCAATGAGATGGGCAAGAATATCATTTGAATAGTGTGAGTTATATTTGCCAAGAGTACCGGCGTCACCTTCGGAAAGCAGGTGAAAACAAAACCAGTTATCAGCCTGACTTAATAGTTCGGCAGCAAGCGAGCCAGGCTGCTGGGTAATCATAATAGCTCCCAGGTCATATTTACGGCCTTCTTTGACCCACTCAACAAAGGGACTGCTTTCCTCGAGGTTACGTCCCAACACGCTCTGCGCTTCTTCAATTACCGCGATGGCAGGGATAATATCATTGCCACCGGTAAAGTTCTCTTGATTATATGAAAATATATGGCGAAGAAGCAGACCTGCTACCATTTCACCAGCTGCTGAACTAAGTAAGCTGATATCTACCACTACTATCATTCCTGAAGATAGTCCCCGGCGCACCCCATTAAGAAGTGTGCTGTCTGGATCATGCAATAGGCGAACAATATTAAACATATTACTTCTCGCAGCTCCAATTTCGGCGGCATTACTGCTGATTTGACTTTGGTTATAACCGATTAGGTAGCCAACTTCCGCATCGGTTGCTTGCAGGCCTTTAATAGTGATAAGATCAACCAATTGTGCCCAATGGGTATCTGACAGGCTCTTAAGCTTAATTACATTTTGATTAGTTTGCTTGTCAGGAGCAATAGCGATACCAACTACATCTCGAGGCCTAAGTTGCCTGATATCCAACTTAACCCCTCCCACTTTCCAACTATTGTAGTATGGGTTGGGGGACTGACGGCTGGTAAAAACCATTAACTTATTCTGAAGATGTAATACATCACATAAGCCAGGGCGATGGTCAACGACATCAGGCCAAAAATATTCACCATCAGCATCAAAAATAAGGGTCCCTACAGGCAGACCTTTTTTGGTAGTAGGGTTGTCTTTATACAATTCAGAAATAAGATATTTTATCAGGTTAGATTTGCCATAACCCGCCCGGGCAAACACAACTGAACGACGAGAAACCAGATTTCTTATATTAAATGTTACTGTGAGTCTAGGATCAAGAGAGCATAAAGCGGGATCGTTTTGTGGAGTACCGGCACCACAGTAAACAAATTCACCCAGGACATAGTTCCCCAATTCAGTCTGACCTCCACTCAAGCGGCAAATTTTCTCCAGAACTTGATCACTGGGGTAGGCTACCTTGGCACCCAGGTGTGGAAGACGACGTTGTGAAGGAACGTAAATAATATCATGGTTTTGGACACGGACTGCTCCCAGTAGTTTTAATTGTACCCGGTACTTAAGGCGTTGCTGTTTTAAGTCTTCGGGAACCTCCTGATTACGGCGTTGCATAGTATTCACATAGTCTTCGCCTTGGGCTGAAGTAAGAATACCGGTAGGAACCAAACGGGTAATCCGCCCTAATGAGGCTTCTTCTTCGGAAGCTAATTCTATAAGAACAAACTGTCCTAACTGAGGACGGTCCAACATGCTAGCATCGTAGGGAGCCACTATTTCTGCGGCAAACTCTAAGCCCCGTTCGGTAAAGCCTTTAAAGGTTCCCATCACTTGTGAATTAGCAAATAACATCACTTACCCCTCCATATAGCGCCAGGCACTGATGTTCTGACTTAAATAGCGAAATCGTAACAGGCGCTCCGATTCTTGTTGAGATAAATCTTTGTTAATTCCTTCGATAACTAGATCTTGAAGCAGACCTACTTCCAATGGGCTTATTTGCGCCAAGTCATGGGCTTTCTGAATGCACATAGGGTAATCGGGAATAGGAAAGCCAAACTGAGCATCATACATCAGCTGGCCGAGAATGCGGCTGGCATCTCGGTCTTGCCAATCTGCAATATCTACCGGCCAAACCGGATCCATTGGTTGATCACCAAACTTAACCAAATACAAACTTCCCATATTTTGAAATAATAATTCTCCATCATCATTTGTAATTGCGTCATCATATTTCACAAGCCAGGTACGTTCATAGTTATAGCAATCAGCTTCAATTTCAGGGGGAACCTTAACATAACAGGGATACGGCCGGTGAAAAGTACCTTCTAATTCCAGCGCAACAGCTAAGCGGCTTAATACAGCACTTTGTTTAGCTACAGCAACCAGGGAAAGGTTAACATTACGCCGGGCATGAGCCTCAATTCCAGCCTTTATACGTTCGCGAAGACGGGGAAAAACATCCCGGCGAAAAGACTTGGTGCGTAGTAGGCCGTCGCGTACCAGAATGGTGTCTCCTCCCCATTGTAGCTGAGGATTGCAAATCATATCATATAATACGGCCCATTCAACAATATCTCGGTAACAACGCAAGGCTGCCGTACTCTTACCACCTTGTCCCATCGTTTTTAACAGGTAAGACAAATCTTTAAAATTAACCTGTAAATCAGCACACATCCTGTGTAATGGTGTAACACAGCAGGGCCCATCCTCAGCCCTCTTTTGTAGTTCATCCAAAGATGCACTACTAGCGACGACATCAAGCGCACATTGATTACCCCGCGAATCGACTATACGTACTAATTCGATAAGTGCAGGATCAAAGGCGATGCGGTTATCTCCGCCATCAGTTGAAACAAAAGAGACGGCATTTACTGAATAAGGACGTAAAGGACGGATATTATCCTTAAGTTGTCGTGCGTAATCACGGAACTTTTCGAGTAAGGGGCGATCATTCTCATAAGCTGAGGTAACCTTCCTGCGCAGTTCCTCAATATCCAAATTCGCCAGCGTCATTTACCTGTCTCCTTCAATTACTATTCCCGGTGGGTTAGCATCTTCAATAATCAATTGCATAAGCAACTGTTCTTTTCTCCACCACCTGTATTCCGGAAAGCGAGTTGCTCGCGGGATAATCCAACGTTGTTTGGCTAACTCAGAAACAGCATTTACAGAAAGTAGTTGTTCAAAGCAGGCAGTATCATCACGTCCAGCTAAATAATCTATAGCATTATCAGCCACAAGGCAGATAAAGATTTCGCGATTAATTCCGTGTTTTAAAAGATCTTGATCAATGCCCAGCTTGGTCAAACATTTACGAATGGCACGCATACGCCAATTGGGGCCTTGGCCAAAATTATAATTACTTGTATAGGGATCTTCTTCTTGAGCTAAATATTCACGAATTAGTTTAAACAATTCATCCGGAATATGGAAATGTCCCCAACCTTGAGTATAACCAATTGAGTTAAAATAAGACAATCCACCCAGTTTGAGGCGGTTATAAACAGACGAGCGCCCCAATGCCGAAGTAGTAGTAACCATGGCCAAGGAGGCTGCCTTATCCTGATTGGAAATTAAGCCTGCCCGATGGGAATACTTGAGCGCAAATTGGTCAACTACTTCACGGGTTCTTATTAGAGAAGCCGTTAGTTTCCCACCTAACAACTGATTGTAAGGTGGGATCGCACCCAGCACATAAGCATCCATTACGTTTACTAGTCTTTGCCGTCGATCCTCACTGGTCCAGCCGATAAGATCATCCCGGGCTTTTAAGTTGAACACCGGATCTCCCAATGCTATTAGCCCAATAAGCTTATGATTGGAATCATCCCATACTAAAAAGCGCATTCTGCGCCCATACCCAGAGGAAACCGGGATACTCCAGCTAAGGCTGGCCAGCCGGAAGAGATTGGCCTGCCAACTACCGCTTTGCACTAATTCCAGGCGGGGCTTGATTTGGGCAGGTACGATATCAGTTCCATTGGCAAAATACTGGTTCAATTTATCCCAGTTACGGCTGATAAAATCTTTATTGTCGACCAGACGGTCTTCTCGTTGAAGGCGATGAAGCTGGCGAAATACCTCCTTGCTATTACCCGGAGGAAGTAAATCACCATTGGAAGATCGAATAAACCCTAACTGCCGGAAATGTTCGTAAAGTTCTTTTTTTATCCGACCCTCAATGAGGGAAACCGGTTCATTATTAGCCATTATTTATTCTCCCTTATTAGAAAACCGAGTAAAATTTTCAGTGTAAATCTTTTATTTAAAACAATCGTATATTTCTCATAAAGCGATAAGTATTGAATATATCAATTGGCCTAATCGCCGTTCAGTCGGTCACGCAGGGAAGATTTCATCTATGTTACTTACAGCAATTTTCAGATAACTGGTATGCTTATTAGGCCACAAAGTATCAAGGCTAAAGCATCAGCTTCAAACATGTAACTAATTATGTTTTCAATAAACAACATGTAAATCCTGCCATCAGTTTTGGACAGATCATACTATTCATCCCTAACTCTTTGAACCTCATCCTTTCAAAAAAACAATCTCCACGCCTCCATCTATTCCTACAATAATATAATCCAGGGTCCTAAGCATCAAGTCATAAGGCAACACATCAACATACCCGACCTGCTCAACCAGCCCTATCAATTCCCTGGCGCGGTACGCCTTGAGCAAATCTTCACCTTTCACAATCTTCTGCCACTCCGGCAAATAGATTTCTTTGTTATCAACCAATTGGTTCCATGCCTTGATGAAAGCCCGCTCCGGTTCACCGGCTGGAATCCGTATATCAGTGCACAGCATCTGCCTTTCCTGCGGTAGC
>JAAYCQ010000289.1 GCA_012729715.1 Syntrophomonadaceae bacterium | reverse complement strand
CTGGAGCAGTTGGAACCCGGAATTTGAATGATATCATTTTGATCCCCAATACCGTGATGATCGTTGGAGATGGTGGTCTTGTCATAAAAGGTGAGTACCAGTTCACTGACGATGATATGACCTGGACATGGTCTGTAGTACGTGATGCGGGTAATGGTTGGGAAAATTCTAATTTGAGGGCTATAACCTATAAAGGGAGCGGAGAATACTATTTGGTCGGCGATAGTAAACTGATGCTTAAATACACCAATAATTTCCAAGTACTGACCTCGAATAATCCATCATTAGCAACAGGAGCAATAAAAAGTGGAATGCCCTCCGTAAGATTGACCCCTGATGGGGACTATTTGCAGACAACCTCAAGTCCAGTCACAGGGAATAGTTCGCGAACCATTTTCATGGTAGTAAAACCTGATAATGTTGCCAATATAAGTTTGTTTACCATGGCGGCTGCCAATTCGACTGCAAATCAATTCCTGACCTTAAGAACAGATTCACAGGGCAGATTGGCCGTTCAAAGTACCAGCAGCAATATGGTGAGCAGCAATCTTCAGCTCACTGCAGGTACGGCTTACATAGTTTCCTGCAGGTATGATACAAACAATATAATCCTTTCACTTAATGGCGCCTCTAATACTTTGACTCTGCCGGGTACCCTAAATACTAGCGGTTCAATACAGTTGGGCAGCGATTCCCTTACCCCGGTCACTGATACCAGTGATTTGGCAGGTTATATCGGGGATGTGTTTCTGTTCAATGGTGCACTGGGAAAAGATGTTTTCTCTGAAAGGATTTGGTATCTTTTTGTTCCCATTGATTATGATTGCGCTCCCGAAATGGACATCGCAACCCACTATTTATCTGTTAAGTATGGTATTAACACATCAATAAACAAGGAAAACCATTATTTCCGCGATTATGATGGGAAGAGTCCTATTAAGTTAGGGAACATAAACTGGAGAGGCGGCACTTCTTATTGGATAATGTCTGGTGGAAGTGAAAATACTTCCTGGTGGCCTTATCGGACTAGCACAAGCCCTTACTCATTCCCAACGGCAATCTGGCTGGATGCTTATAAACTTTCCGGGAGTTCCGGGCAAAGGCTAACAACTTGGACTCCTAGAACAGGTGGAACTACCTATAATTTCACTGTTCCGGCGCTCAAAGACTTGAATGCGGTAGCATGTTACGACTCGGTTGTTATTGCCGGTGGAATTTTTCAAAACCTGTTCAAATACGACCCAGAAAATAGTACCCTCAGTCTTGCCGATAGTTCTAACGCTTCTAAGTATCAATTTGAGGATATGCTGTTTGTGGACGACAAGATTATAGCTTTATTGAATAGATACAATGACAGTGATACTTCGAATTCTATTTCGAGCATTAGTGAATCTTTTGAAATAAGCTCTCTAAGATCATCAACCAGTAGATTGAACGATATTTACTCATATAATGATGGGGCTCTGCTGATAGTGACGGGTAATAACGGCACCATACTTTATTCTGAAGATAGTGGCGCCACATGGTCTTCTAGCGATTCTGGCACAAGCCAACACTTATATACTGGCTGTATACGCTAGAAAAGCACACTGACAAGGAGTGACAATAACTTGTTAAAGTCCAATCAACGCGGATTATCCTTAGTTGAACTTATGCTGGTTGTAGCCCTTCTGGGCATGATCCTGGCAATTGGCTGGGGTTTGTTTTCTTTAGGCATGAACGCCTGGGAGACTTACCAGACTAGACAAGAAGCAGAGGCTGCAGTCAGATTAACCAGTATGATGATAACACACGAATTGGATTATGCCAGTTTCTTAGAGATTCGTAAAGGGAATATGTGGACCACCAGCGGAGAAAACAAACCCAATGTGGGTGATAGGATCATTTATCCCAATGATACTGGGGATGAAATATTCTTAGCAGAATTTACTGCCGGCTCAGACTTTACTTCCCAAACCATTGTCCAAACGCAAAGATGTATTATGGAATTATCATTTCAAAAGACAGCCAATCCTACAGGATCACATAACCATATTGATAATATCCTTGAGTATACGATTACTGCCCGTTACAAGGATCGGGACGGCATAGATGAAAACGGAGACGGACAACCAGAAAAAGCTGTTATCTATTCTACTAGTTCCAGTATAATGCTCAGCAATATGAATCCGGGCTACGGGGTCCCTGTCAGCGATAAATCCCTTTATTCAGAAGACAAAGCCTATTCACCAGGAGATCGTATACGATATAATACATCAACTGACCGTTTTGTACCTGGTACTCCCGGAACTCCTGGTTCCTGTGGTTTTTAGGATTACTGAATGCATGATCAAAGATTGAGGAACTTATGTCGGTTATATCAGCCTGGCAAATGCAGCTATTACAAAATACAGGATATATTATTCTTAATGTTTT
>JAAYCQ010000288.1 GCA_012729715.1 Syntrophomonadaceae bacterium | reverse complement strand
GGGCAGGCCTGCATGAATGATCGTGCCTATGATTCCAATCCCAGTGGGGATATTTTGAAGTTTTATTGGGCAACCAATGACAATGAAAGTAATCTTTATTTTATGATTGAACGTCGGGGCTGGGGGGATGAACATGACCCGGTACCTACAATATATCGCTTAAATCTGGATTTAAGCGATAACGGAATATATCATAACGGTAACGACCGCTACCTTCTGATTCAGTATCATCCATTTTTAGATGGATTAGTAGCTATTGATCTATACAAAGGCAATGGCAATTATATGAAGAGTTATTCAGGCAATTGGGGAGAGAATACGCCCGGAGGTGGGCGCAAGTGTGAGTTTAGCGTTTCTATGGATGATTTACATATGTTCCCGGCCCAGTCTATAAGAATGTATGTAGAAAGCTATCATATAATAAATGATCGTTGTCCGGATTCCGGCGATATCCAATGGTCGCCTATACCCATTATGCCGCTTTGGGCTTTAATTTCTATTTTCGTTGTGGCTTTACTTGTTGGCACCTATTTTATCAGGAAAAGAATGAGGGCATGATTTACTGGATTTTAGGCACTTTAGTTTGGGCTTTAATCGGCTATTATTTGCATAAGCACCGCATATGGATTTTTTATTATACCTGGACGGCAGTAGGCCTTACTATCCTGGCTATCCTGGCGGTCAGAAGTTCAGCCGTAGAATATATGGTTGAGCAGTGGACCGGCCTTTTCCTTCATCAAGGGTTAGCTTATCTGGGTATTAAAACTTATATTTTTGATAAGGCGCCAGGAACAGTGCTGGTACTACTGGCGTTGGAAAATAGCTGGACCTGTATTGACATTGATATAGAGTGCTCTGGTTTGCTGGAGTCCTGTGTTTTATTGGGTTTACTATGGTTCTTCCCTGCTTTTAATTATCGGCAAAGAGTTTCCTATACCCTTAGCGGATTATTGGCTTTATTTATTATTAACCTGATACGCCTGTATACCATTGTGCTGGTAATTAATTTTGGAGGAAGAGATACGTTATATATTGCTCATACCTTGATTGGCAGACTGGTTTTCTTCATGCTGGTGATCGTGGTCTACTGGTACCTGTTTACCCGCCCGTCTTTACAACGTATCTGGAGGCAAGATAATGTTTGATATCTTCTGGGAAAGAAGTTTAGCTTTTCTTTTGTTCTGGGGGATCTGGATGCTGGCTCCCCTGGCCATAGATGTAACTATGGCTCTGGTTTACATGGCCATGGTGTATCTATTCCCGGAACGAAAAGAAAGGGAACGTATTTCTGACCTCAGCTATTTGCCCAATGTTTCGGTAGTTGTGCCGGTACATAATTCAGCTGACACTCTTTTTAAATGCCTTCATTCCATAGTGCACCAGCAATACCCGTTGGATAAAATACAGATTATCTGTGTAAACAATGGCACTACCGATGGGAGCTTTGATGTCTTCAGTCAATTTCAGGATACTTATCCTCTTACTAATATGAACTGGATTAATATGGAATCAGCCGGTAAATCTATTGCTTTAAATGCAGGTATTTATGTGATCAAAGGAGATTATATACTCAATGTGGATTCCGATGCCTGGTTGGATGAGTATGCAGTTTTGCGCATGGTGGAAAGCTTTGAACATGACCCTTTACTGGTAGCAGCTACCGGAGGTATCCATATCGACAAAGAATTGGGATTACAAACTCGCCTTGTTGATATCATTCATTACTGTGAGGAGATTGAGTATCTAGTAGCCTTTAATGTTGGCCGCAGGTACCAGAGCCTGACCAATAATTTGTTTACTCTGGCAGGAGCTTTCTCTGCTTTCCGAAGGGATGTAATACTGAAGTCATTTATGTATTCGGAGCGGACAGTATCGGAAGATACAGACCTGACATTTCAATTAAGACAGCATCAGTTGGAGGGGAAAGCCAGGATGGCTTGCATTTCTTCAGCAATTGCTTATGTTGAACCGATTTCTTCCTGGAGCAAACTGTATTCGCAGAGGGTGCGCTGGCAGAGAGGGCAAATTGAGGTGAGTGCCCTTTATGCTAATGAAAAAGGTGATTTTGCCCATGGTTTGCGTAGCTTTACCGGGCGTATGTTGGTGGTGGATCATACCCTGGCTTTTTCACGGATGACCTGGACTTTTCTTATACCATTTCTATATTTTTTGGGTTATCCTCTACCATTAGTTCTGGCTGCATTTGCCGGCTTATATGTATGTTATCTAATCCTGGATTTCCTTTATTTTCTGGTTGCGCTCAGGGAGGCTCCTCCCAACTATCGGGAAAGAGTAAAGAAAATCTGGTGGGTTATATTTTTCCTGCCCATTTATCGTTTTGTTACCTATTGGTTCCGGTTATCGGGAATTCTAATCAGCATGTCTGAACCCGGTATTTGGAAAACCGAAAACCCGGTGCAGCAGTTACGGGAAGCATTGCATAATACTAAGAACGGATTGCTCAACAAAGTAAGGGGTTTGGGGTTAAGGAGTGAGGGTTAGGGCTTCCGACCAGGGTGAAAGGGGTGGAAGGTACTGGAATGCGTAGGGGCGAACCCGTGTGTTCGCCCGTGGTCAGCAATTCTATCCCGGGTTAGTGAGCGGCAGGGCAGACCCATGGGTCTGCCCCTACAATTTATCAACACTGCGGTGGTACCCTGTTATTTATAGTTCCAGAGTGGAAATAGGTTTTAAATCCCCTATCGACTGCGCCTTGATTTTACCCGGGGAAATGGTGTAAAGAACGTTTCCTATATAAAGAACTCGTTTGATATTATTATCGCTGTCATACCAGTAATCTCCGGCTTTTTGGTAATCCGCTGGATCCAGATGGCTTATGCGGCCTTTATACTGCAGTCCCTTTTTTAAATCAATGTTGTAAATGTAGGCTCCCTGGAAGCTGAAGGACCCATAAGCGGGGGTATTATTGTCTTTTACTCCAGGTGCTTTTTCCATTAACGTCACCGGGAAGGCCAGCAGGTTTTTCTCTTTAGAAAACAGCAATGCTTTGTGATTATTAAGAATCTCGGAGTCAGTCCCGCGGTCGCCGATAATCACTTTTGACATTTCAACCGGTTGGTTAACATTGGTAACATCAAATATAGCTATCTTCAGTCCCTGGTAGAAGGCCTGCGGTTCACCGTCCCATCCTTTCATTTCAACGGTATCTTTACCAAAACCTATAATGTGGTTCTCATCGTAAGGGTGCAGGTAATCACTGTATCCCGGTATCTTTAATTTACCCAGTATTGCCGGTTTTTGCGGGTTTTTCAGGTCGATAACAAAGAAAGGATCTACATTTCTAAAGGTCACCATGTAGGCCCTGTCACCCATGAAGCGGGTGGAGTAGATTTTTTCACCGGGAGCTATGTTTTCCACTTTGCCAGCTAATTTAAGCGTATTATCGAGAATATAGATGTGATTTTTGGAGATGTTTGAGCCCTGGCTCCAGACCTCGCCGGTAGTAGTTGCTATACGAAAATAGCCCTTATGCTCATCCATGGAAAACTGGTTTAATATGGTGCCTGGAACCGTACCCCGACCGGTATAGGTACTGCTGGCCCCCTGCAGGGCAAAACGGTATATTTCCGTCTTGAGCTCAGGCGGCTCAGGTTGGTTCTGGGGAAATGCACTGTCCTCCAGCAAAGGCTGCGCAGGGGGATATGAAGTCAGAGCAATATACAGGTTAGCGGTAGAAGCGTAAATATTATCCCCATTCCCCAGGTAAGTTTTAATATCTACCCTCTGATCCAGGTTTTCGGTATTAACTGAAGCCACGATAATATAGGAACGGTAAACACAGTCAGGGAAATAATTAATTTTGTCACAGGATATAGGCTTAAACTCCTTACTAACCGCCGAATCACGGTAGGAAGGAAGGATTATGGGGTCACCGGGGCGGTAGTAGGGTATACCGTTATTGCTTACCAGGTAGAGGCTGGAGCCTATTTTACGGGTTGAAAGGCAGTTGCCTTCCAGCTCAATTTCCCGGCTTACAGTTATCTTGCTTTTATCCTTAATATTATAAATTATAGCTTTGCAGGTCTGAGGGTTGTACTGAGGTGGACCGGGATATATCATTTTTTTTACGTTATTAACTGGTTGAGGGTTATTTTTATTGGAGTCACCAATTACAATCAGGTGTTTGCCATCAATATAAATATCGCGGGGGTTAAAATTGTTATCAAAACTGATTTTTGAAACCAGTTTCATTTTATCAGCAGGTACCGCTTTTACTACGCTGAGCTGTTTGTCTTTTAAGGTATAAATATAACTACCGTCAGTCTTTACTATATCGGCTTCATCTACACCTTGAACCTGAACATTGGTCTCTGAATAGTCAGATTTGTAATTGGCAGCAGGGGCACGCACAGGCGATGCTGCCTGGTCAACAGCGAACTCCTTCATGCTATTCTCCATTGTCACCATATTACGCCCACTATATATTCCTGGCTGTTGCAAGGTAGCAGACTGGGATAGTAGTTCCTCTAATTTTTCTACCGTTCCTACTACCGGAAGCGGTTGTACCTTATTTATTGTCTTGGGAACCTCGGGTTTTTCAGCCTGGCTGTTAATCGCATAAACTACACCACATATCCCAAATATCATAAACATTAGCAGCAGACCTGATAAGAGCAGGTGCTTATTATTTCCAACCCGCATACAAATCCTCCTTTATGGTTTTAATTCTATTTACGTTGTCTGGTGGAAAAACTTTCATGAAGTGAGGGGAGTTAGGGTAAGTTAGGATACTTCCCTCGTAACCAGGGAACTTAGAACCTGTAGGGGCAAACCCGTGTTCGCCCGAGGGTAGGCAGTTAATTAGCCGGCAAGGGTAGGGTGCCCCGATGGGCAGACACATGGGTCTGCCCCTACAATTTTCATCCCTAACCTCTATATCTAGACTCCTTTGCTCTTATGCCCTCATTGCTTTGTTTGCCCCCAAGTACAGAGGATTAAACAGTTGCAGAGGCGAATAATCATGTTATACAGCTATATTGGGAGGTTTTGACTTGTCAAAAAAACTTTGGACTATTATTTTGCTGCTGCTCTTCATATTATCAGTGCTGGGTGGTTGTAGCCAAAGCAGCAATACGGTTAAAGAACAGAATGTTTTGTCCCTCGATAATAAAAAACAGGAGAGCGAAACCGGGCAACTGGAAGTTTGTTTTATTGACTGCGGGCAAGGGGATGCCATTTTAATTAAGACCCCGGCAGGTGAGTATATGCTGGTTGATGGGGGGAAAAGTGAGGAAGGAGAAAATATAAGCGACTTTCTGCGTAGTCGGGGAGTAAAACAACTGGCAGTTGTAGTGGGCACTCACCCTCATTCAGATCATATTGGTGGATTGGCAGAAATAATAGACAGCTTCCCGGTTGAGAAAGTTTTTCTGCCCCGGGTTACTCATAATACCAGTGCCTTTGAAGCATTGCTTAAGTCGATAAAGGGGAAGAATTTAAAGATTAACACTGCCCGCCAGGGGGTTAAAATACCTCTGGAAGGAATACAGGCCCGCTTTATAGCTCCGGTCGGGGAAAGCTATGACGATCTTAATAATTACAGTGCCGTCATTAGAATAGAGTATGGTGATAGCTCATTCGTGCTTACCGGTGACGCCGAGGAGTTGGCGGAAAAAGAAATGCTCCTTGGTGGTGAAAAATTAAAGGCTGATGTTCTTAAAATAGGGCATCATGGAAGCTCCAGCAGTACTTGCCCGGCCTTTTTAAAAGCAGTGGAGCCGCAATATGCAGTAATAATGTGTGGTGAAGATAACGACTACGGTCACCCTCACCGGGAGACTCTGGCAGCTTTGGAGGCCGCGGGAGTAAACGTTTACCGCACTGATTTAAATGGAACTATTATTATGACGAGCGATGGCCATAGCATAAATATTAATACTGTCGAAAGTAATAACCAAACTCCAAAAAAGCCGCCGGAACAAAAGCATAATAATATTTACATAGGTAATAAAAACTCATTAAAATTCCACTGTAGCAACTGCAAAAGTTTACCGTATGAAAAAAATCGGGTTTATTTTACTACCCGGGACCAGGCTATTGAGCAAGGGTACTCACCCTGCAGCAAATGCCAGCCATAAGGAGGGTTATTATGCGAGCTGTGATTGACCGTTTTGAAGGTGAATTAGCGGTAATGGAATTTGAGGATGGTTATAAAAACATTCCCCGCAAGATGTTACCGCCTGAAGCCCGAGAGGGAGATGTATTAGTATTCCAGGATGAACAGTGGAGGGTAGATAAAGGGGCAACTCGTAATAGTAAAGAAAAAATAGAAAAATTAGCCGAAGAATTATGGGAGGATTAAAATCATATAATTGAGGGTATGGGGTACACGCAAACCACATAATGCAAAAAAGAAGTTAGGATTAGCTTATTTTTTAAAAGTTCTGCATTCTTAGCATCTAATTGGAACTTTTTCTTATTAAAAATCTACATAAACTCAATTAGGATACACCTATTTCCCCGTCTATTTCAGATTAATGCAGTCGCAAATCTCCCCAAAACACCATATTATGGTATAGTAGCACAACAGTTTATACTAATAGGGCTATTGCTAAGGGGGGATACAAATGCAGATTCACTGGGCACCTTCACCCAATTATACAGGTGGGCGCCGGGGACGAAAAATAATTGCTATTGTCAATCATATAACCGCCGGGCTTATGCCGGGAACCCTGAGCTGGTTGCGTAACCCTGTTGCCAAAGCCAGCGCTCATTATCTAGTGACTAAAACCGGGGTAGTTTATCAGTTGGTCAAAGACGAGGATACTGCCTGGCATGCGGGAATAGTTAATAAACCTGGTTGGACATTATATGACGGTAGCAATCCCAATTATTATTCCCTGGGTATCGAACACGAGGCCCTGGCCGGGGAGTCACTTACAGAAACCCAGTACCAGGCTACATTGGAATTGCACCGGATGCTGGTAGAAAAACATAAGATTCCCGTAGACCGCAACCATATTATTGGCCACTACTATCTGGACAGTGTTAATCGTAAAAATGATCCTGGACCTGGTTTTCCCTGGAATCGGTTATTAAACGATTTGGTGCGGCCAAATACGGGAGATAGTTCTCCCAAAATAGTTATAGAGGCCGGGAATAATATCATAAATGGTTTTTTACATGAGGATAGAGCATATGGACCGGTAAGAGAAATAGCAACCACATTGGGATGGCAGGTGGAATGGCTGAATGAGGCTCGAACTGCTGTGCTATTACCACCAGCGGATGAGGCTGAGAATAAATCCAATACTGCCCGAGTCGTTATAGCCAGCCATAGCATAACTATAACTATATTGGGTGATATGGCCTTTGCCCCGGTTAGGCAGATGGCTGAAGCTATGGGCTATAAAGTAGACTGGGATGGAGAGAATAAAACCGTAAAAATTAGGTAGGGGAGCTACTACAGTAAAATCTTAATAGCAGTAAAAAGACAAAAATAAAGAGGGTTTTAAACCCTCTTTTTTTCTTATGGTGCGGATGAGAGGACTCGAACCTCCACGATGTTACTCGCCAGATCCTAAGTCTGGTGCGTCTGCCAATTCCGCCACATCCGCATTAATAATCGTACACGCAATATTATACTCTGATAGTACCGTTATTTCAACTGACTTTTTTAACCGCTCACTTTTCCAGCACGGGTTTTATTATACAGATAATCAGGTAAAATAGAGTAGTGTAAACAAAGATTATTAAGGAGAATTATTATTTTGGAAAACTATCATGCCCGGAGCGTGGCCATTTACCTGCTGGTCTGGTTCCTACTGGCCCTTTTTTACAACAACCTGTTCCAGCTTACGTTAATGTTAGCTGCCGTAATCCTTCTTAATTACCGCCTGGACCGGCTGGGTTCATTAAAAAAAATTACTTCCTTTATATTACCTCTGGCGGGGTTGATTATAATAATTAACGGCCTGTTTAATCAAAACGGGAATATTTTGTTGACCAGCCTAAATATTTTCAGCTATACCTTACCCATATATCGGGAAGCTGTTATTTATGGTGGGGCTATGGCTATAAAACTCATTGTTATTCTAGCCATTTTTACAGCTTTTAATATTCTTATCCCGGTAGAAAGGCTAATGGATATTTTCGGTCCCTATAGCAATCGTTCCATTCTGGTAGTGGCAATTTCAGCTGCTTTGATACCAGATATGGTAAAGAGAGTTCATTCTATCAATCAGGTGCAAAGATGTCGTGGATTACAGGAACCGGGAAAAGGACTGCTGGAACGCAGCCGTAACTTAGGGCCTTTATTCTTAAACCTGCTGCGGTCCTCATTGCAGGCATCAATGCAGATGGCAGAAGCTATGCAGGCCAGGGGTTACGGAAGCAGTAAAAGGCGTAGCATCTATCAGGTGCAAAAATGGCAACGACGGGACTGGTTGCTGCTTATCCTGGCCCTGGTGGTAATGGGATTGGCCCTGGTCGGCTGGTATATTGGGTACAGGTATCATTACCGCCCCCTGGAGCAGGTTAGCTTACCCGTTTATAATTGGGAAGTTATGGCCCTGTTCTGTTTATCCCTGCCCTTCCTTAAAGGAGGGCATATATGGTCGTAAGAAAAACAGCGTGGAGCTAGCAGACAATATAGGTAGAGTAAAGTTCGGTGGTAACCCAAGTTAGTGTGGTTAATTATAAATTAAGAATTTTGAATTTTTAATTAATGTAGAAATGCTTCCGCATTTCCCTTTATTATAATTAACGTAATTATAAGTTCTATTTTATATGACAGTTGCCGTGTGTCTTTTAGGGTACGGCTTTCGGGTATGTGGGATTAGTTTATGAGAAGGGAACTACAGTCATTGTCACTGAATAAGGTTTTTGAGTTAAATAATTTTACCTATTATTATCCCCGTCATTCCAAGCCAGCCCTGGGTCAGGTTAGTATGGAGGTAGGTGAGGGAGAGTTCCTGCTGTTGGCGGGACGCTCGGGTAGTGGTAAATCCACCCTGGCTCGGGCTCTCTGCGGGCTGGTTCCCGATTTTTATGGGGGGAGCGTTAGTGGGGATATTCTTTACCAGGGTGTTCCTCTGGATAAATGGACAAAATCCTCATTAGCCAGGCAAATCGGCATAGTCTTTCAGGAACCGGATAGTCAACTGTTGTATAGAAATGTAGAGCGTGATATTGCTTTTGGACTGGAGAATCTGGACTTGCCTAATTCATTTATGCAACGGCGGGTAGCGGAGATGATGGACTTTCTTAATCTTAATTCTCTGAGGAAACGTGACAGCAGTACTTTATCCGGGGGAGAAAAGCAAAAGATTGCTCTGGCTGGTGTTCTGGCCATGAACCCCCAGGTATTAATCCTGGACGAACCTACCTCCCAGTTGGACCCGGTGGCAGCAGGTGAGTTTCTTAAACTTGTTAAGGATTTAAACAATGAATTTGTTATTACCATTATTCTCATTGAACAGAGGTTAGAGCAATCATTTATCCTGGCTGACCGGATTATTGTACTGGATGGTGGAACTATTGTTTTTCAGGGAGAAAGCAGGGAAGAGTTACGCTGGGCAGCACAACAGAATTATCCCTTGGTACCTGTTATCCCGGCAATATTTACCGGATTTACTGATAAGGACCTGCCCTTAACAGTTAAAGAGGGACGAAAACTGCTGGCAGGGTTCTCAGTCAAACACCATTCCCAGTTATCTACTTGGGAGGATGAACAGCTTAAAATTAGGCATTTACAACCCAAAGCCGTTGGCAAAACTGATAAAGAGACGTATTCAGGGGAAAAAAACAGAAATCCCAGTGGTGATAGGGCCAAACCCCTGGTGGAAATAGAGAGGCTCAGTTTTACCTACGCTCATGGTGAACCAGTTCTAAGGGATGTGAAGCTGAACATCTGGCCGGGGGAATGTGTAGCTTTAGTAGGTGCTAACGGAGCAGGTAAGAGCACTTTGCTAAAAGTCATGGCCGGTTTACTGCCTGCTTTTAATGGTTATGTTAGGGTAGGAAACTATAGTGGAAAAGAACTTAAGGCTGAAAAAACAAACTGTCTATTAGCCTATTTACCCCAAAACTTGGACAATTTCTTTCTGGCTGATACAGTATCCCAGGATATAGGATTAAGCAATCAGATAACAGCAAGTGATGCTGAGTTCTGGCTGGAAAAAATGAATTTACAGGATTTCCGGGAGGATGACCCTCGAAAACTTAGTACCGGGGAGAAACACCGGGTGGCCATGGCAGCACTGCTGGCTGCGAATCCGGAGTTGATTTTACTGGATGAGCCCACTACCGGTATAGATGGAGAACAGAAACAAGAGATTGGAAACCTTCTTCTTGATTTGTGCCGGCAGGGCAAATCAGTTTTGCTAGTAACCCATGATATTGATTTTGCCAGCGATTATGCCGGACGGCTGGTATTCATGCATAGCGGTACTATACTTGCGGATGGTTCGATCCAGGAGGTTATGGCGGGCAATACTTTTTATACCTCGCAGGCTGCTCGTCTGTTCAGGGGGATTGAACCAGGCATAATAAATAAAACTCACGCCAGGCAATATCTCGGGGCGCAGTTTAGTATGGATAGCCCCTGGGGGATGGGACAGGAAAAGGGGTTGGATTATTGAGTTGGGGTTTTGTTTCTACTGTTATAGCTATAGCTGCTATCATAATGCTATATTTATGGGCTCAGAAAGCAGCTGTTTCCAGTAAAGAAATTGTTCTGTTAGCTGCATTGACCGCCATAGCTGCACTGGGAAGAATACCATTTGCGGCTATTCCCAGTGTCCAGCCAACTACCTTCATAATAATGCTTTCCGGTTGTATTTTCGGACCCCAGGCGGGGTTTATGGTCGGTGCCGGTGCAGCTCTGGTGTCAAACTTTTTCCTGGGGCAGGGGCCATGGACTCCCTGGCAGATGATAGGGTGGGGGC
>JAAYCQ010000287.1 GCA_012729715.1 Syntrophomonadaceae bacterium | reverse complement strand
GCCGTCGACGGAGCATGGTAGAAACACCCTGCGAGGTGAAGCGGCGGAAGGGGGCGAGCCCCATGGACGGGGCGAGAGTGACGCTCCGCACGGATGCGGAATTGGAACGTCCCCCTGGAGACGCAAAGCGAGCAGTTGGTGTTTCCCATGCGGAGTCTTGGCGACGGAATATTTATGCATCCAAACTAGCACATTATACCTTTTTGCAGCAGAATCAACTATAGAAAGCTTACTATAAATAACATCCTGAACCAAAAGTTATGGATGTTTCTTCGTTATTCACTACATTCCACCTTCATTAAACATATCCTGCTCTTCTAAGCAATAGCTTAGTTGCATTATTATGACACCATTCGCTTTGGTTCAAAATAAGAGTTATTATATTCCTTGTGCTTCATCAATAATAAGCAAAACTTATCTTTTTAAACATTTGTTTATCGACAATGTTTACACATCTCAACCATAAGCTTTCGATGATACTAATTATTTATTGAACATTAATATACCTTTCGTAAAAAAATAGCCTTAAGACTTGTCATCTTAAGGCTATCTCAACAGCTAATACTTATTTAATATTCCGATTTCCTTTTTCCAGGTTGTATTTAAGAAATTCTACCGGGTCAATTTCTTCACTAAAAGTTAAGGCCCAGTCCAATCGTTTGATTACTTCTTCTGTATTTCCAAAACCAGTATAAATCAGCGGGTCACATGATAACTTTTCCAAAAAGATAGCTAAATCTAAAGCCATATTTTCAATTTCAGTAATCCCCTGTTTTAAACGTAGTAAATCTCGCTCATTTTTTAATTCCAATGATTTCTCGTAAATATCAATTATAGTATCTTTTATTATTCCGGCCGGTAAGAAATTGCTCATATCAATACTCCCCCACTTTAAGGGTATTGATATATGTTTCGCTGTCTGTTATCGACTATCCTTTTTTTTCTAAAGCTAATTCCAGCAAGCGTTCTAGTAAACCTTCATAAGAAATGCCAACTGCCCTTGCAGCATCCGGTACCAGGCTCATATCGGTTAAACCGGGTATGGTATTAATCTCAAGAATATATGGTTGGCCTAGTTTATCTACCATAAAATCAATACGGGCAAATCCCCGGCAGGAAAGTGACTTATAAGTTTCTTCACTTATCCGACAAATCTTATCCTGTAATTCCTGGCTAATTCTAGCAGGGACAATATGTTCGCACATACCTGGAGTATATTTGGATTCATAATCGTAAAATTCATTACTGGACGTTATTTCGATAATGGGTAAGACACAAGGGCTATCATTACCGAGTACACTGGCGGTTAATAATGTACCATCAATGTACTTCTCTACCATTACTTCATCATCGTATTGAAAGGCTGCCTCTATAGCCGGTAATATTTCTTCCTCTTTATTAACAATATAGGTGCCAATACTGGAACCCTGGGTGGCAGCCTTCACTACCATAGGTAAACCAATTTTTTGTACCATAGAACGAACTACAAAGCAAGCCCGATCAAAGGTGTTTTTCTTCATTATTATAAAATCGGGTGTGGGTAAACCCTCATAACTGAGAAGTTTTTTGGTTATTATCTTATTCATACAAATAGCACTACTGGTGACACCGGAACCGGTATAAGGTATACCTAATAAATCAAGGTATCCCTGAACCGTACCATCTTCCCCATTTTTGCCGTGCAGGGCAATAAATACTACATCAGGGGCTATATCCGCTATCTGGTTGAGGTTATCCTTGTTCAAATCCAGGGATTCTACCTGGTATCCTTTTTTCTCCAATGCTGCGCAGACATTAGCGCCACTTTGTAATGATATTTCTCTTTCCTCAGATGTGCCACCCATTAGTACCAGTACCCTGTTCAATTAATTCACCCGCCTTAGTTTTTCTTAAATACTAGCCTCTTAATAAATACTTTCGTCTGTGCAATAATATTCTTTGGTTCAAAGGTATATTACTAGCTAGCAGTCAATCCATGTTAAATCATAACTCTAAATAAGTCGAGGTTCAAGCGCTGGCTAAACATGTATTAAACATATATTACAATAAGGAAACAATCTGATTAATCCCCTTATGTCCTTCGTAAAATCTGTTGAAGAGCTTATAGTAATATGTTAGAATAATATTTGTCCGTAAGGCACAGGGGAGTAGCTCAATTGGCAGAGCATCGGTCTCCAAAACCGAGGGCTGCGGGTTCGATTCCTGTCTCCCCTGCCATAATAAAGCAAGTAGCCGCGCAGGTTTGCGCGGTTTTCTTTTTCTGGTAATTGTTTGTTTTCTTGTAAATGTTGTAAAGGTGTTGCAACCGGAAAATCACTTCTCACCCTGAATGAAAATCTACTTTCTTATTAATCCCGTATTTTGTTTCTAACCCATGGCGGAACGGCACAGGGGCCGTTCCCTACACACGATTATTCTGCGATTCCTTATGGGTAATATTTATTAAAAAATCCGCGTAAATCCGTGCCCATCAGCGTTATTCGCGTCCAATCCCCGAATCTATTTTCTTATTAACCCGTCATGAGTACGGCACACAACCACTTATGAAAATAGAAGTATTTTGTTTCTAACCCATGGCGGAACGGCACAGGGGCCCTTCCCTACATATGACGTGATCCGCGTGAATTAAAATCTAT
>JAAYCQ010000286.1 GCA_012729715.1 Syntrophomonadaceae bacterium | reverse complement strand
CTCCCCGCTGAGGACGGATGCGCAGCATAACCTGGGCAAAATCCGGAGCCTGGGGGGAAACCGGCAGCGTTATATAGAACTTGGGTACACCACTGCCTACTGAACTGGTATAGGCCAGCACTTCTCCCTCCCGGGATAAAATATCTTCCACCTGCACCAGCAATTCTTCGGTCCTGGCGCGGGTAGACCCCGCCTGAGCATTAATATCAATGTATATCAGGTCTTTGTCCGCCGAAGGGAAGAACTGCAAACCCATAAAGGTAAGGGCATATACAGCCAGGCCAAAAATAAGCAGGGAAGAAATAATGGCCGTCTTTTTTCTAACCATACTCTCGTGTAATAAATAGGCAAAAAAGTTCCTTAGCCACTCGTCACGCCGGTGCTGGCCCGGGCCAAAAAAGCGATAAGCCATAGCCGGGGTAATAAGCATAGCTACCACATATGAAGCAGCCAGTGCTATTAAAACAATTTGGGGAAGACTCTTAAGAAATTCCCCCGGTGCTCCGGGAAGCACAAAAATAGGAGAAAAGGCAATCATAATGATCAGAGTTGCAGTAAGAATGGGTATAGCTGCCTGTTTAAGCCCCTGCAAACAGGCTTCCATCCGGTTCAGGCCTTTATCTAGCCCTACCTGGATAGCATCCACCATTACAATAGCATCATCTACCAGTATACCGAGAACAATAATCAAGGCAGCAATCGATATTTCATGTACCTTTATTCCCAACAAATACATGGACATAAAAGTGAGCATTATAGAAAGCGGAATAGCAGTAGAAGCAACCAGGGCATTTTTCCACCCCATTCCCAGCAGCACCACAATTATAACTAGAATTATGCCTTCCAATAGATTGCGCAAGAAACGGTAGATGTTTTTGTTTACTTCGTCAGGCTGAAACAAAACCTGTTCTACCAGCAGGTCATGGGGAGCTTCACTTTTTAGTTGTTCTAGTTCATCCTGGACATTTTCTCCTACCAGGATAATGTTCTCTTCAGCTTCAAAATAACCGGTTAATAGAAGAACCGATTGGCCATTGTGCCTGGTCAGGGGCCGGTCAGGTTCAACTTTCCAGCGGATACTGGCAATGTCTTTTAGTCTTTTTACCTTCCCATCAGGAGAAACCCCTATAATACAATTTTCGATATCGTCCAGAGAATTGAACCAGCCTGGAATTTGGACATTAGTTTTAAGGCCTTCTTGCACAACCGCTCCTGGTGGAATCACTACATTCTGAGCCTGCAGGATTTTAAATAATTCTTCCAGGGACAGGCCGCTCTGAGCCAGGAGAGTATGGTCGATTTCCACCCCTATCTGCTTTTTTTCTTCCCCAAAGATTTCAAATCGGGCTATCCCCTCTACCTGCTCCAGCCTTTTTTTGAACTTCTCGGCCATAGCCGCCATTTCTTCCGGATTATAATGCTGCCCGGAGAGACTGATGATCATACCTGCAGTTTCAGCTAAATCGGTGTTAACCTGGACAGGCTGGCACTCGGGAGGCAGTTCTCTTTGGCTATCCGTTAAAATTCGGCGCAGTTCATTCCACGATTTTTCCACCGGGGCATCGTTTTGCAGCTGTAGCACTACCACGGAAACACTATTCTTGCTATAAGACTCACTGAAATCATAGGCAGGAAGCTTACGAATATTGCTTTCAATTACCCGGGTTACCAGCCTTTCCACTTCCTGAGGTGAGCCTCCGGGATATATAGTGCTAATCAAAGCTACCGGGGCAGAAACCTGCGGGCTTTCTTGCTTGGGCAAGAGGTAATAGCTGTAAAGACCCAGAACCAGGCTGAGAATAATAAAAAGCGAAATAAATCGGCTGCTGGCAATTATTTTAGATAGAATCCCCCGAATCATCTTTCCCCCTCAATTCACAAGATCGCTGTTTCTATTAATATGGCCTTATTTGTTGTTACTGATGCGAGGGTTAGATAATAACAGCCAGATTTTTTCTTTTAACCCACCTTCTAAATGACAAATGAGTTTTTAGCAGCACCACTTCATATGCTGCATTTTATTCATCCATATTACTTACAAACGAACTACCCAACCCAACATCTCGTAATTTTTGGTAGCGCAGTTCCAGTAGTTCTTCGGTTTTAAGGGGTAGTAGTTGATCCAGGTGTTTTTTAATACTATTGCCCAATATGGCGACGGTACCGTTGAGATCCTGTTGGACTCCTCCCGGAGGCTCGGGAATGATTTCATCTATAATACCAAATTCGTATAAATCGGAGGCCGTAATCTTCAAGGCATTCGCCATCTCCTCTGCCTTTTCCGGGTTTTTCCACAGTATAGATGCACAGGCCTCACTGGAAGCTACCGAAAAAACGGCGTGAGCAAACATCAGCAGACGGTCAGATACTCCCAGGGTCAAAGCTCCCCCGCTGCCTCCTTCGCCGGTAACTACTGCCACTACCGGAACCTTTAGAGCCGATAAGGTCATTAAAACCCGTGAGATGGCCCAGGCCTGTCCTCTTTCTTCTGCTCCTACTCCGGGATAGGCACCCGAGGTATCAATAAATGTTAGTACTGGGCGCTTAAATTTTTCCGCCTGCAACAGCAGGCGCTCTACTTTCCGGTATCCTTCCGGATGAGCCATGCCAAAATTATTGCGAATATTTTCGCCGGTGTCGTTACCTTTTTGATGTCCCAGGATAGTCACAGCTCTGCCTTTAAAACTGCCTATCCCGCCAAAAATAGCCCGGTCATCACCAAAGTACCGGTCTCCATGTAATTCAACCCACTCGTCACAGAGTGCTTTGACATAATCCCGGGTAGTAGGTCTATCCGGATGGCGTACCAGCAAGATTTTTTCCCAGGGAGTCAGTTGCTCATATTTATGAGCCCTTAAACCATTCATCTTCTTCTCCAATTCTTCAAACTCCCGGG
>JAAYCQ010000285.1 GCA_012729715.1 Syntrophomonadaceae bacterium | reverse complement strand
TCCAGTTACCAGGCTGCAAATCCTTTGTGGGGTCAGTTACAATTGATTTTGGCAGGACCCGGCCCGCTTTCCAGGGCATTGGGACAAAAACCAGATTAATTTGATATACTAATATTGGAACTTGAAGACGTGGAGTAATCTATTTTGAAGATAATTTATACTTGATTTAACTAATGACGTTAAATGAGGAGGAAGCGTTAGATGACGAGGAGCTTTAAAGTCATTATGGAATGGGATCCTGAAGGGCAGGCTTATCATGTTTATGTTCCTTCTCTGCCCGGTTGCGTTTCCTTTGGGGCTTCCCGGGAAGAGGCATTGGCTAGAATACAGGAAGCTATCCAGGGTTTTCTTGAGGTGTTAGAGGCCGAAGGTTTAGACATCCCGGATAGCGATGTTGAGGTTTTGGAGGTTCAGATATCCCATGCCTAGGTTGCCTAGAATAACAGGAAAAGAAGCGATTGCGGCATTAGCTCGTGCCGGATTCGTTAACAAAGGGATTCGAGGTAGTCATCATTATATGATGCATCCAGAAAACCCTTCGGTAGTTACCATACCGGTTCATGCCAGGCAGATTATACCTCCGAAGACCTTGAAATCTATTCTAGACCAGGCAGGTCTTACGGTAGAAGAATTTATTGATTTACTGTAAATCGGCTATTATTTGAGCCTTTTTTAAATGAAATGGCAAACCCCTTGTTATGACTCTGGAGGGGATCAAGAGAGGGGTTAGTGATTCGGGGCTTACGAGCCTTAGAGCTATCGATCTCCAAAACGGGGTCCGTAACAATGACCCGCCCGCTTTTCTATCTTCCGCTCCACCCGTATTTGCCTTTCATCTCCACAAATCTTACCTCACCCACGCTTTGGCGGTTTATTTCTCCAGCCTGATCTTTGGTAATTAGGAGTAGTTCCTGTATACCCGGGGGGCCAACTGGTATTACCATTTTCCCACCGGGTTTTAGCTGTTTTATAAGTTCCGGCGGTATTTCCTGAGCGGCAGCGGTGACTATTATGCGGTCATAGGGGGCGTTTTCTATCCAACCCTGGCTGCCATCCCCAATTTTATAGGCTATATTGGAGTATCCCAGTTGAGTTAGCTTTTCGCGGGCTTTTTCCGCCAGTTCTTTAATTCTTTCTACGGTATAAACCTGGCCTGAAAACTCGGCCAGCAGGGCCGTTTGATAACCGGAACCGGTTCCGATTTCCAGCACTTTGCACTCTTTGTCGGGTGCCAGCAGGTAGGTCATTTCTAAAACCAGGCTGGGTTGGGAAATGGTCTGCTCATAACCAATGGGCAGAGGTGTATCCAGGTAGGCATATTCTTTATTTTTATTATCAATAAAAAAGGCACGGTCTAGCTGTCGGAAGAAGACTTTTAATTCTAGATAGTCCACTGCCCAAACCTCCTTTGCGATGATTTTAGGAAAAGTCTCCAGCAAGTCAAGGTTTAACCTCATGTTATACTATAAGCAAAGATTGTACAAACAGGCCTGGTATGGCGGAATACAAAGGTATCAGAGGAGATTGAAATAGGGGGAGTTCTGGTGAGGTTGGCTCAAGAGGCAGAGTTTAATCCAAGAACATTATTTTTTGTGAAAATGTTTGCCATTCTTGTAACTGCTCTAGTTGGGGCTATACTGGCGGTTTGGCTGTTGGGGACTACTACCTTTGAGCTTGAAGGCATTGAGTTTAAAGCCGGGTTAACTCCAGGCCGCAGCGGAATAACCGAGTTGCATTTTCCTCCTTTTGGCGTAGTTGAAGCTAAAACTCATAAGGGACCGGTGATACTGGTTATTAGCCTGGAACAGATAAGAAGCGACACCTTCAAGTCTCACATAGATAACCCACCGGATCAGAAACAACTGGTAGAACAGCTGCAGACCAGTGCCCGCGACAAAATAACTGCTTTTGCCCTGCGCCAGGTAGGGGTGGCATTTCTGGGTGCCTTTTTTTTGGTCTTTTTGCTCTGGCGTCCCGGTTTCCTCAAGTCTTTACTTTATACCACTGCCTCTACCTTGATACTGTTATTAATTCTGGCCGGAGTATTTCGTTCCTATGATACGGCGGCCTTTCATGAGCCGGAGTATAAGGGGGTCCTTAGCATGGCTCCGGCGGCAATGAAATTTGCCAGTGATTCGCTGACTGATTTAAACCAGATTCGCAATCAAACCCGGCAAATTGTTTCCAATCTGGGTTTGCTCTTTTCCAGTGCTGATAGCCTGATGGTTATGGCTAATCCGGAGGAACAGGGTGAAGTGGTAAAGGTGTTGCTGGTCAGTGATTTGCATTCTAACCCGGTAGGAATTGAATTATGTAAAAGCTTGGCGGCCCGTTTTAAGGTGGACTTTTTAATAAATGCGGGTGATTTAACTGATATGGGCTCTCAGCTGGAAACTGGAGCTACTCAGGAATTGGCTGCAGTAGGTGTACCCCAGTTGTTTGTGGCCGGGAATCACGATAGTCCGGAAACTATTAATTTTGTTGCTGGTCTGCCTGATAGCCGTGTTTTAGACGGGCAGATGTTTACCCTTAAAGATGTTAAGGTTCTAGGTTTCGCTCACCCGCTGTCGGCAGTACCGGCTGTAGAGTATGAAAGTCCGGAGGAGGAAGAGGAAGCTTATAAAAAGCAGATGGCCAGGATAGAGGAGGCGGTACTGGCCCAGGGTCGGCCCGACATACTGGTAGTACATGAATCCAGGTTAGGAAAAGAACTTATCCCGCTGGCCGGCCTGGTGGTGGCCGGGCACGACCATCGTATCAGAATAGAGGAAGGCCCAGATGGGGTTTTGGTTAACCCTGGGACTACCGGGGCCTCAGGTTTACGCGGTCTATATTCGGAGAAGGGCATTTCCTATTCGGCAGCTATTGTTTACCTGGTGCCACGTTCGGGTTTGGTGGCAGTAGATATGGTTCAGTATAATCCGGTTTCTCAGCAGTTTTCATTGGAGAGGAAGCTGCTTAATGCCTCGCCAAATGAATAGCACATCTCATTACACAGGCCTACATGAAATTATCTGGCCTCTACAACTTACATGGTAATTTAGCAGGGCTACTGGTTGGCCGGGCGAACACATGGGTTCGCCCCTACAATAACGTATGTCGGAGGTAGAAGGTAGGAGGTAGGATCATGGGGATTTTCTGTATGTTTCCTATAACCTTGTCATTAACGACATTCTGGGCTCGTCCGGGCAGACACATGGGTCTGCCCCTATAATCATCACGCTTCGCCCCTAACCCCTAACCCCTCACTCTTACTCTAAAAATTAATCTAGTTGTAAATTCAGGACTATAACAAAACAAATTTGTAATTATGCCTATTTTCGTACCTGGTTATGGTAAAAAATCTTTTATAAAGCAGTTTTTTCATGGCCTCTACGTTTGAATAATGAAAAACTGCCAAACATATAATAAAGTATCTTTTTAGTGGAGGCCATTTTTCATGTTATACGAATTTCAAGTGTTAACTGATATTAATATAGATACGCTGCTTTGTAATTATAACGATCGTTTACACTGGATTAAACAAAGAGGATACCATCCAACTCTATCCTGTAAAGAGCTGGAAGGTAATATAAATCTGGTCACCCTGCGCCTGGAAGGCAACCAGGCGGGTGGTGTTTTTCGAAATGAGGATGTTGTTCATATTTTTAAACATCAAATATCTGAAATCCTGGCTGAGCATATTGTAAAAGATTGGGAAGATAAATTATTGCGCAGAGAAATAATGCGCAGCTGTCGTCACCTGTCGGTGGAAGAACGTAATAGTGTACGTCAGCGGGCGGCGGAGTTTTTGCAGAAATGCCATGATAATGAAAGTTTGAATTTGTTAATGAACTTCAGTAGAAAAAACCGGATTACTCATCGTTTGTTAGACTATATCAGCACTAATTTTACCGTAAATGTAGAAGGCTTTATAAACTTTTGCATGCAGGATTATCTTACTGAATTAAAATTTGCCGTGGAAGTAGCCCTGGAAGAACTGCGTAATCAAAAGGAATATAATGATTTTATCAATTTGCTGCGCTATTTTGTAGACACCCAGGCCCCCAAAATATATGAAGTTAATCTTATGATGGG
>JAAYCQ010000284.1 GCA_012729715.1 Syntrophomonadaceae bacterium | reverse complement strand
TTGAATGTATCATTAAAGTACCTTCTACAGCAAAATAAAAAAATCCTGCCATATGCAGGAATTTTGGGATTTGACAGTAATTATGCTTTACCATTTTTTTCCGCCCGAACACGTAATAAAGACTTCATTTTCAATACATCTTGCCGCATAGGTAGCCAGGCGTACTCCCCGGTCATCGTTGTAGGTTTTGATGGCTTTGATTAGTCCGATAGTGCCAATAGAGATTAAATCTTCCATATCTTCACCGCTGCTCTCATACTTCCGTACCACATGCGCCACCAGGCGCAGATTGCGCTCAATGAGAACATTTCTGGCTTCTTCACTACCGTTCTTCAGTTTAATTAAATAGCTTCTTTCCTCCTCTTCCTCCAGTGGTTGCGGAAAGACCTGGTTATGCAGGTAGCCAAACAGGAAGATAATTCCCTTGACTACAGCCGAAACCGCCAGTGCCCAGCCTAGGATGGTCAAGCTACCACCTCCAAAACAATTAGACCGCCTTATACTATATGTACTTTACCTCTAAAATGTGAACGGTAATAATTGGGGGAAAGAGTAAAGAGGAGTAAATTACAAGGCTAGACCTGTTCCCAAATATTTGGAAATTGCTTATTGGTATTGACACAATATTCTATCTAATACAGAATACGGGTATAAGGTATTATCCCCCTGCTTATAATAAACAGGATTAGGAGGTAACCTATGAGCATAAGTATGCTGGATTTATTTGGAGAAAAAGTAAACACTATTCCCCGAGCGCTGCATAACACGCAGATGAATTTCGGCAACCGCCGGGCCAACCTTTTTAAGGAAAATGGGAAATGGAGGATTATTACCTACAATGAGCTGCTTACGGGTGTAGAAAACCTGGCTATAGCCTTGATAAAGCTAGGTATTAACACCGGTGATTTTGTAGGTATTAAGGCCAGTAACAGTGCACGCTGGACCTGGGCTGATTTAGGAAGTGTTTATGCAGGAGCAGTCAGCGTATCTATTTATCCTTCTCTATCCCAAGTAGATACTACTGCGGTAGCCAATCATAGCGGGATTAAGCTGCTTTTTGTAGAAGACCGACAGGCAATTCAGGATATCTCCGGCTATCGAGCCGATATCCCTTCATTAAAATATCTGGTCTGCCTGGAAAAATCGTTTCGCGGTAATGGCAAAGATATCTTCGGCCTGGGAGAACTTATTGGCATGGGTGCAGAATCCCACCAGGAACTCCACGCAGAATTGAAAGCCCGGCTCAAAGCACTACAGGGTGATAGCCCCGCCATGCTGGTCTACACCTCAGGTTCAGTAGATAATCTTAAGGCTGCTCTATTCTCCCATCAGGATATCCTGGATGCTGCTACTCGCGTTTATCGTCATTTTAATAATTATGGCCAGATAGAAAATTCGGAAATTGTCTCCCTGGTATTCTTGCCCATTTCCCACATTATGGAGAAGATTCATGGTTACCTGGGCCCGTTATTCATTGGAGGCACCCTGGGGTTCATTAGTTCACCAGAAAATATATTAATGGATGTTTCTACTATCAGGCCCACCTGGGTGACCTGGGTTCCGCGTATGGCTTCCACATTATTTTTAGGTTTTCAAAAGGCCTTTATGGCTACTAAGGATGGGCGTATAGCCTGGGAGAAAGCCGTGGATGTGGCCATTCGTGCTACCCAAGCCCTGGAAGATGAGAAAGGTTTTATTGACCTTACCACCCCTATTGAAGAGCAGTTGCAGGGTAGTCTGCGGGAAGAATGGCTGGATTCCTACCATAACGTCTACTGGCGCATGCACCATGCTTTGGGAGGACGCCTGCAGACCATGATTGTTGGCGGGGCCTATATGGACACCGATTTACAGAGGAAACTGGTGGGTATGGGCTTCAATATTATGCTGGGCTACGGGCTCACCGAAAGCGCTGCTGGTATTGCTGTTTCCTGTCCTAATAAATATAAAATGGACTGGATTTCCCCTCCAGCCCCGGGGGTAGAATTTAGACAGGAAGAGGACGGAGAATTGCTTATTCGCGGCCAGGGCATTATTAAGCAATACTTCCGCAATAAAGATGCAGATGCAGGGACTTTTACCCCGGACGGCTGGTTTAAAACCGGGGATATAGTAGAAATCGACGATGATAGCTATATGCGCATAGTAGACCGCAAGAAACTAATGATTGTACTGGACAACGGCAAAAATGTGGCCCAGGCGCGTATTGAAGCTTTATGTGCCAGCTCCGGGCTTATTGACCAGGTGGCCATTGTCGGGCAGGATAAGGAATATATCGGCGCCCTCATAGTACCCAATTTTGACTTTATCATCCGGGTGCTGCGCAACCATGGTATACCTTATGATGAGTGCGGGCTGCAATATGCCGAAGTTGATGGGATATACAGGTGTATAGAGGTAGGCGACGATATTATCAACAATGATTTCGTCAAAATGGCCATGCAGGATCAGATTGATATGATTAACGCCAAATTAAAGAACTACGAATCCATACGAGCCTTCCGCCTACTCAACCACCGTTTTAGCGAAGAAAACGGAGAAATTACCCCCTCCCAAAAAACTCGTATCAAAGTAATCCTGGAGAAGTATAAAGACCTAATAGATGAGATGTATTAGAGGTACCGGCAGAAAGTCCTGGGACTGTGATATGCTCCCTTAAAGGTAAACAGGTTAAATTTAATTTTAGCCGTTCTTATCGGGTTAATCACAGTCCCAAGTAAAGAACTCCCTGTACTGCTTATAAATAGCCTCTTTACTGTAATTAACATGAAAGAAATTATAAGCTCTTCGCGACATTTCAGTATTTCTATTTACATTGGTCAAATCACTCATAATCTGGGGCCAAAGATTCAAATTATTTTCAACTATGCATTCAATCCCGTTTCTAATTAAAATGCCTTCCACACCAAAATCAGTAGATATAACTGGCAAACCTTTTGACAAAGCCTCTAATGTCTTGATTTTTACCCCACTGCCAAAAATTAACGGAACAATCATGGCACAAGATTCGTTAAATACCGCTTCCAAATCCTCTACATATTCCTCTAATGAGATGTGTTTTCCATAACCAGATGCAACATCTATAATATCCGGTGTAACCCCAACACCAATCACCTTTAGTATAAAATCAGGCATTAGTTTAATAATAAAATCTATTTGTGATGAGATAAAATTGAGAAGTGCCGTTTCATTGTGCGGAATATTTAGGGCACCTAAAAAAACAAAGGTGTGGTTTCCCTGGTACTTACGGTTAAACTTACCGTCTATACTATCAAGTAAAGGATTTATCTGATAAACATTTGACTTACCGGTTAATTCTTTTAAAAACTTAACTTCCTGTTCACTAATTAAGAGATTAATATCAAAATAATCCAGGCATTCGATTTCTCTCTTTCTAATTAAACTGCTTTCTAGCTCCAATACTTTCTTCTGAACAAAGGGAAAATCAATTAACTTTTGTAGAAATACTGGAACAAAAGATTTAAAGTTTCCCAGAGGATATAATTGAACATCTTTATGCTTTTTTAATACCTCCAGCATTTTCTCATACCTGACCGAAAAAAGATCATCCATATACATAATATAACGACCAGGCGGTCTTACCCCTGTCTCAAAAAACTGACCTATGCGAAGAGTATCGCAAATCACAATATCCGGCTGAATTTGTTCGATAATATTGTTTAATTCGTTTCCTATCTTTCGGGAAAACAGCATGCATTCTTGAATACTCTTCGTACGTTTCAGCCAGACATATGTAACTAAGTTCTTTAATCGCGATAGCGTTCCGGGTTTATTGATCACTATAATGTTACAATCTAAGGCATCATCTGATTTACTATGTTCACCAACTAAAATAAAGGTAACTGCATTTATTCCAAATATATCTAACAGATACTCTAAGATTCCTGATAATACAATTCTTTTTCCATTGTTTTTGGGATTAGGGTAGACGGAGCTAATAAATACAATTCTTTTCATTAAAACACCTACAAACTATCCAATAATGATTCTATACGCATTCATAAGTATTACATTTAGGGTTCATTTCTTCTTCATGAGCATAATGTTGAATCCACAATAATGTATCGTTTCGCATTAACCCAAACGAATCCCCTACGTAAATATTATGCTTTGCATCAATATAGAAAGCTATATGAGTATGAAAAAAAAGTTTGTGCAGAAGTCGATTTATGTATTCCAATTACATCAGTTGATAAACTTCGATTACAATAACCTGTTTGTCCCCCTGGCAAACACAATACGGGCCAAAGCAGTTATTATGTTGCTAAATATGCAATAAGTCTGAAAACAGTCCCCGGCTTTATTGCAATATCTGGCGAGCTATGGTTTTAAATACCGGGGCGGCGTTTTCGGCGCCGGATTTGCCGCCTTCTACCAGTACTACTATGGCCCAGCGGGGATTGTCGGCGGGGAAGAAACCGGTAAACCAGGTGTTAAGTATTTCGTTTCCTTCCTGGTCAAAATTTCCGGTCTGGCTGGTGGCAGTTTTGCCGGCTACACTAACTTCAGTCAGGGACGCGTTTTTTCCGGTTCCTTCGGTTACGACTTTTTCCATGAGCTGTTGTAGAATTTTTGCGGTTTTGGGGCTAATAACCTGTTTTTTTGTTGGCCTCCTAAGCATTTGTTTATTCCCTTCCCGGTCAACGGTATACTGGACCAGTACTGGCGGGGCATAGCGCCCATTGTCGGCTACCGTTGCTACCATATTACATATCTGCAAAGGGGTCAGCATTACTCCTTCCTGGCCCAAGCAGGCATTGCCAATAGCCGGGTCGGCATTTTCGATAGTAATATAAGATCCAGCCTTATAGTCACCATAACCCAGCAGATTTTCGTCAGTTAGATGAAACCGAGCAGCATAATCTAGCAGACCAGAACGTTTAAGCCTTAATCCGGTTTCGATGAAGGCGGGGTTACAGGAAAGTGCAAAAGCCTTGGAGAAGTTGATTTCACCATGCCCTTTTTCTCTAAGACAAGGTATGGATACTTCCTCATTAAAACTGTAGCTACCTTTACAGATAAAGTGCTCTTCAGGGCTGACTAATTTTTCTTCCAGGGCTGCAGCTGTAACCAGGATTTTAAAAATAGAACCGGGATAGTAAGGCATTAAGGCCCGGTTATTGAGACTGCCATTTTTATCATCTTGAACAATTTTGTCGACTTCATAGGGGTTAAACGTAGGCCGACTGGCCATGACCAGTATTTCTTTACTTTGTACATCCATAACTACTACGGCTCCGGTTTCAACCTGGTCGTTCATGGCCTGTTCAACAATTTCTTGTATTCTCTTGTCTATGGTCAAAACCAGTGCTCCCTGATGACGTTCCTGTTCATTGCGCATTTTAAACATTAGGCCTTGTATAGCTATACCCCGAGCATCCAATACTGATATCAGTTCGTGGGAAGCGGTGTTTTGACTAAGAATGTTGTCAAAACGTTTTTCTAACCCGGTTATACCTTCCTGGTTTTGGCCTCCACTACAATAGCCCAGGATGTGGGCCATAAAACCATCTTCACAATAGCGTCTGATGACCGGTGCTGCCACTACCCCAGAGAGTTTGGAGGAGTTAATCCTGGCGGTTTCTTCGGGGGTAAGGTTGGAGGCTATACGGACATAGGGTTTTCCAGACTTCATGGCCTGTTTTAGCTCTGTATACAGGTCAGTGGGGGCGGTTCTTGTCTCGCCTTCTTTGGATGCCAGGTGTGAACTGTCCTCACCATCGATAATACCGGATAATATTTGGGTAGTTCTGACCAGGTTTTGCTCCCTCGATTTAGCCGCAGCCTTTTCAGAGGTATTAGTATCTTTAGGTTGATTTCTAGTCATTTCCCGAGGCAGACAGTAGAGAGCAGTAGATGTCTGAGTACCAGTAATCGGCAAGAGATTGCGATCCAGTATTTCTCCTCGGTTGTATTCCTTTAGTTCCACCTGGCGGCTGCGCATGGCTACTGCCTGCCGGGCAATCTCCTGGCCTTTTATTAGCTGGTAATATCCTAGCTTCGCCAGTAAAGCGCCGGCAATCAAGAGGAAACTACACATTACTATAAAAACACGTTTTTGTGACAAAAATATAACCCCTTTGCATAAAGCCTACT
>JAAYCQ010000283.1 GCA_012729715.1 Syntrophomonadaceae bacterium | reverse complement strand
TGTAGGGAACGGCCCCTGTGCCGTTCCGCCATGGGTTAGAAACAAAATACTTCTATTTTCATAAGTGGTTGTGTGCCGTGCTCATGGCTGGTTAATAAGAAAATAGAATCTTATTTCACGCGGATCGCGCGGATTATATTAGGATTTACGCGGATTTTTTAAAATATTAGTTGACCTTGACTTCTATTTTCATAAGTGGTTGCGTGTCGCACTCATGGCCGGTTAATTAGAAAATAGGATTGGGAATAGACGCGGGCTCGCTTCGCTCGCGCGGATTAAGAAGGGATTTACGCGGATTTTTAAATAAAATATTTCCGCGTCGTTCCCCAATGGTTCCGCGGTTTCCGCGTCAAAAAAAAAGATAGGTTATAACTATTTTCATAGGTGGTTGCCGTGTACCCGATAGGGTTAATTAATGTAGAACTGTTTACGCATTTCTCTTTATTATAAAATTAAGCCAGGAGGATTATTTCTTCTAGTATGATGATTAAAAATATAGCAACTGCTGATATTTTAGGGTGCAAAGTACACCTGGTAAATATGGCCGAGGCAGTGCAGATAGTTGAGCAGATGGTTGAGGATGGCCAGAATGGTAACCAGGTCGTCACCCTGAATGCAGAAATTATTTATCAGACTAAAAAGGAAACAGAATTACAAAGAATAATCAACCAGGCCAGCCTGGTAACAGCAGATGGCATAGGGACAGTTTGGGCGGTTCGAGTTTTGGGTTATCCGCAGAAAGAAAGAGTAAGTGGTATAGATTTACTACACGAACTCTGTACCCGGGGAGCAACCCCGGGGTGGAAGATATACTTGCTGGGGGCTGCTCCCGGGGTAGCCGAAAAAGCAGGCCAGAAGCTGGAAGAGAGCTATCCCGGGTTAAAAGTATGTGGCAGCCGGAACGGATATTTTTCAAAGCAAGATGAAGACGATATTATTACAGATATAAATTCTAAATCTCCCGATATATTATTTGTAGCCCTGGGGGCACCTAAACAGGAATACTGGATAGACCAGAAACGAGCTGCACTTAAAGTACCGGTATGTATAGGTGTAGGTGGAAGTTTTGACGTTATTGCCGGGTTTAAGAAAAGGGCGCCAGAGCTTTTTATAAGGCTCAACCTGGAATGGCTCTATCGCCTGCTGGCAGAACCGTCACGTTGGAAAAGGCAACTGGCTCTGCCCGCCTTTGTTGTGTCAGTTTTAAAACAAACGTATGGTAGAACCAACTAGTAATACCGGGTTATGTTATTTTGAGGAGGATTGAAGGGTGGATAAGACAAGGGTTTTTGCTCTGGATATTGGAACCCGTAAAATTGTGGGTTTAGTGTTAGAGGAAAATGAAACTGGTCATAGAGTTGTTGATGTAGAAATTCTGGAGCATACTACCCGGGCTATGATGGATGGACAAATACATGATGTAGAAACGGTAGCGGCAACTATACTCAAAATAAAAAACGCTCTGGAGGAACGCCAGGAAATAACCCTGGATTCAGTGGTGGTAGCAGCAGCAGGACGCGCCTTAAAAACCTCGCGGGGAAGCTGTTACAAATCCCGGCAACAACTTGGTGAACTGAGTACAAATGAAGTTAGAGCCCTGGAGATAGAGGCTGTACAGGAAGCCCAATATAAACTAGCACAAGAAGAAATAGGTAACAGAGAGCATAGCAACTATTTTTGTGTAGGATACAGCGTAGTTTCTTACCTTTTGGAAGGGCAGGTAATAGGTAATCTGGTAGGCCAGGTAGCAAATGAAGTAGGGGTTGAGATTATTGCTACTTTCCTGCCTAGGGTAGTGGTAGATAGCCTTTTTTCGTCCCTTAATCGGGCAGGGTTGGAGGTAAAAAGTTTAACCCTGGAACCTATTGCTGCCCTGTCGGTAGCTATACCACCCGGAATGAGACTATTAAATCTGGCTTTAGTAGATATTGGAGCCGGTACCTCGGATATTGCCCTGGTCAAGGAGGGTAATGTATTTGCTTATGCCATGGTGCCATTAGCCGGAGATGAATTGACCGAATACCTCGCTTCACAATACCTGTTGGACTTTGATACGGCTGAACGGGCCAAGCGACTCTTAATGGAGCAGGACCAAATCGAGGTATCCGATATACTGGGTAACCCCTTGCACTTATCCAGCAAGGAGCTGCAGCAAGAATTGCAGCCCCTGATAGACGAAATGACTGGCGAAATAGCCCGTCATATAATAGACCTTAATCAAAAAGTTACAGATGCAGTAGTTTGCGTAGGTGGAGGAAGCCTGACCCCTTCACTGACCGTCAGCCTGGCTGAAAATCTAGGAATTCCAGCCAGGCGGGTAGGCATAAGAACAATACAAAATATCGACTATATCACTACCGATTCCAGTTTTCTTAATACCCCTCAAGGTATTACCCCTCTGGGTATTGCCTACAACTACTTTACTACTCCACCGGTACCTTTTATAAAGGTTACGGTAAATGGCAGAGAAACCCCGCTATGGAATCTGGGTGCAATTAACGTGGCTGGTGCCCTGTTAAGTTCCGGTATATCACTGAGCAATATCTATGGTAAGCCTGGTATGGGTAAAACAATCGAAGTAAATGGCTATGTTAAAGTAATTAAAGGCAGCATGGGAACAGCTCCATTAATTAAGGTAAATAATCAGCCGGCCTCATTGGAGACCAATCTGCAAAATGGAGATACGATAGAGTTTGCCCCGGGACAGGATGGAGAAGAAGCCCATATAACCGGCAGAGACCTGGTACCCGCCATAAAAGGCCAGATAACCGTCAATGATGAAGAATTTGATTTAGAGCCGGTAATAACCGTTAATGGAGAGCCCTTCGCCCCTGATGCAGAGATACCAGACCGTGCCCGGATTGAGTTTAAAAGCGTAAATAGTGTTTTCAATGTTTTACGTTTAAGTGGTGTGGACGAATATTGGCTGCAGAAAAGGCTGTATAAGTTTTATCTGGATGAACGAGAGATAACTGTTTACTGGTTACCTTTGGAGGTACATGTAAATGGGGTTATAGCAGAGGTAGAACAACTGGTTGAACCTGGTGACAGCATAACCTATACCCGTAAACCACTAAGACCCTGCCTTAATGATTTGCTGGGTGACCACGATTTTCTCGCTATTAATGTCAAAGTAAATGGTGAAGAAATACGCCTGCGAGGAAAGGGAGCAAGCATTGTAATTGATGGGGAGCCCGCCGGCATTTATGACGAAGTTCATGATGGAGCCCGAATTACCCTGAACCGGGAGGAAGGCCGAGCCATTTTAAGTGACATATTTAATGTGGTAGAAATTAAGCCGGCGAAAAATGCCAAACTATTTATTAAGGTAGACGGCGAATCGGCTGGTTTTACTACTCCAATAAAAGAAGGTAGTCAAATCGATTTAAGTTGGGAATAAGATGAAAGCGGACAGACCCCGGGTGGAAAAAATTTTTCGGTCGGGGTCTGTCTTTCATTTTATATAAATACATGTTACTGGCTAAAATATAGATAAGGGTTAGTTAAATTTAGTCAAAAAAATATAATCAGGCTGTTTACTTTTTGTTTTTTATAGTACAATAAAAACAGATAGTCAATAAAAGTCAAAGAGGAGAAGAAAAATGAAACGCAGTCTTGCTGACAGAATCGAACAGTACCTTAAGGTATTAATTGAACGTAGTGAAGATAAACAGATAGAGATTCAGAGGGTGGAATTAGCGGAAACCTTTGATTGTGTTCCTTCTCAGGTAACTTATGTTATCAGTACCCGATTTACTGAAATGGAGGGTTACGTTACCGAAAGCCGGCGGGGAGGTAAAGGCTATGTCCGTATTAGCAGATATCACCTGGAGAACGGTGGTAGTACCGTTCGCAAAGAATTGGTCTCATTTATAGACAAACTCATGCAGGAAGATGCACTTACTACCGGTCAGAGTGATCTTTTGAAGTATCTTATCAACTCCAGTTTTATAGATATGCCGCCGGAGTACAGAATACGGTTGTTTAAACAGCTTAGAAAAACATTAGTTGATTATGTAAATATGGATTGATAAAAGGGGGAATAGATTTGTACTGTGAAGAGTGCAAACAAAGACCGGCAACTGTGCATTTTACCCAGGTCTATAATGGAAAAACGGTTGAAACTCATTTGTGTCAGCAGTGTTATGCCCAAAAAGGGGGCATCATATTTGATGTGGCCAAACAGTTATCTCTTCCCAATTTACTTGGTAGTTTTTTTGTAAGCAACTATAATCTGCCAGATATGAAATCTTTATCTCAGACTGCCAACTGCCCCAACTGTGGAATAAAATTGAGTGATATTAGTACTACCGGTCGTTTAGGTTGCTCAGAATGTTATACTGCTTTTGAAAGCGAACTGGAGCCGACATTGCGCAGGGTACATGGTGATAGCCGTCATGTTGGCAAAGTGCCGGTCCGAGGTGGCGAAAAAGTAATGGTTAAGAAAAAAATTGAGGGGTTAAAATACCTATTACAGAAGGCTATTGCTGCTGAGGATTATGAAAAGGCGGCGGAAATCAGAGATGAAATTAAAGACGTCGAGAAAAAACTGGATTAGGGAGAGAGGTATATGAAAGCCGACAATCTGTTAAACAGTAATTTTGTCCGCTGGATGGCTGCCGATGAAGGACCCAAAACCGATATAGTAGTTAGCAGTCGCATACGTTTGGCCAGAAACCTGGAATTAATGCCTTTTTCTCATTTACTGGATCAGGAAGATGGGAAGAAGTGCCTGCAAAAGATAGAAAGTGCCTGGAAGAAAATTAGTAATAAAGACCTTTTAGAAATGGAGCTTCTTACCTTTGACCAGCTAACTGCTCTGGAAAGACAAATGCTGGTAGAGAAGCATCTGATTAGTCCCAATCATGCAGAATCAGACGATAGTTTTCGCGGTGTGTTAGCTAATTCAGATGGTTCCCTGGTAATAATGATAAATGAGGAAGACCATTTGCGTATTCAATGTTTTTTACCGGGTCTGCAACTGGAAGAATGTTATCGTTGTACCCAGATAATAGATGATGAGCTGGAAGAAAACTTGAATTTTGCTTTTGATGAAAGAAGAGGATATTTAACTTCATGCCCTACCAATGTTGGTACCGGAATGCGGGCTTCAGTAATGCTGCACCTCCCAGCCATAGTCTTTAGCGGTCAGACTAATCACATTTTTCATAATATAGCCCAATTGGGTATGACCGTTCGCGGTATATATGGAGAAGGTACTGAAGTAGTGGGGAACTTTTTTCAGTTATCCAACCAGATAACCCTGGGTCAAAGTGAAGAGGATATTATAAACAACCTGAATGGTATAACTATTCGGGTGGTGGAGCAGGAGCGTTTAATAAGGGAAAGACTGGCAGAAGAGATGAAATACCAGCTGGAGGATCGGGTAGGAAGGGCTTATGGGATTCTTAGCAGTGCCCGGGTGCTTAATTCCAATGAGGCTATGGCACTTCTATCTGATGTTCGCCTGGGAGTAGATATGGGTATACTGGCGAAAATAAAGCCTTATGCTCTTAATGAACTGGTGGTAGCTATCAGACCCGCCCACCTGCAGAAAAAAGCAGGTAAAGAAATGGATGCCTTTCATCGGGATGTTAAGCGAGCCGAGGTTATTCAGGAAAGATTAGCCCAAACCAGAGGGCAATAATAAAATTTTGAATTCTTAATTTTAAATTTTGAATTGTTGTAGAAATACTCCGTATTTCTCTCTATTTTAACCCTAAATGAACACGGGTAGTTCCCTGAAAATCGCGGTTTCCGCTACCTTAGTAGCGAGCGATAGGGAGCATCAGTGTGCCCTATTATTTTAACCTTAATTGAATCCGCGTGGTTCCCTTAAGAATCCGCGAGATCCGCGTCTAATTATGCGGTCGTATGCATATTTATTACTTTTTACAGTCGAATCATAGTTAAGAATTAAGGATAAAGCTAGCGAAAAATATCGCGATAGGAGGAGATGACTATGTTTAGAAGATTTACTCAGAGAGCCAGGAATGCCGTTATTCATGCCCAGGAAGAAGCCAGACAGCTAAACCACCCGGCTATTGGTACTGAACATATATTGCTGGGTTTACTTAAAGAAGGTGAGGGAGTCGGAGCACGGGCCTTGCTAAACATGGGCGTTGATCTGGAAAAAGTGCGGGAAGAAATTACTCGGCTGATAGGAATAGATGGTATTAATGCTGAAAGGGCTGCCGGCGATTTGCCTATTACCCCCAGAGCCAAGAAGGTATTTAACCTGGCTTTTGACGAAGCCCGTTTACAAGGAGTTAATTATGTAGGTACGGAACACCTGCTTTTGGCCTTAATTAGGGAAGAAGAAGGAGTTGCCGGTCAGGTGTTGATATCTATGGGAGTTAGACTGGACCAGGTGCGGGATCAGGTTATGCTGTTATTAGGTGGCGAAGCATCTGCCGGTTTTAATGTTAATCCGCAGGAACAACCAGGACCCATTGGTGTAACTCAGACTAAGAAGAAACCCCGCAGTAAAACTCCTACCCTGGATGCTTTCAGCCGGGATTTAACCCAGGATGCATCTGAGGAAAGACTGGATCCGGTAATTGGCCGGGAAAGAGAAATAGAACGGGTAGTACAAATTTTATCCCGCCGGACTAAAAACAATCCTGTTTTAATCGGTGATCCCGGTGTTGGCAAAACTGCTATTGTAGAAGGACTGGCTCAGAGGATAAATGATAACCAGGTACCAGAAATATTGAATAATAAACGAGTAGTCGCTTTGGATTTATCTACTATGGTAGCTGGAACCAAGTACCGGGGAGAATTTGAAGATCGTTTAACCAAGATTGTGCACGAGATCAAATCGGCTGGTGATGTAATTATTTTTATCGATGAACTGCATACCATTGTGGGAGCAGGTGCAGCTGAAGGGGCCATTGATGCCGCTAATATTCTTAAGCCTTCCCTGGCCCGGGGTGAGTTCCAGTGTGTAGGAGCCACCACCTTAAACGAATACCGTAAGCATATTGAAAAAGATGCAGCGCTGGAAAGGCGTTTTCAACCTATAGTAGTAGATGAGCCCAGTGAGGAAGAAAGCATAGAAATACTTAAAGGGCTGCGGGACAGGTATGAAGCCCATCACGGAGTAAAAATCAGGGACGAAGCGATTACAGCTGCAGTTAAGCTTTCAGTTCGCTATATAAGTGACCGCTTTTTGCCCGATAAAGCTATTGATTTAATAGATGAAGCCTCATCCCGGGTGCGGCTGGCTAATTATGTGTTACCCGAGGAACTTAAGGAAAAAGAAAGCCATCTGGAGGAACTAATCAAAGAAAAAGAAGAAGCCATAAACGCTCAGGAATACGAAAAGGCGGCCCAATTACGGGATCAAGAGCAAAAATTACGGGATGAAATAGAAAATGAGCGCAAGGAATGGACCAGTAAACGTAGTCTGCAGGGAGGTTCAGTAGGCGAAGAAGAAATAGCCGATATAGTAGCCAGTTGGACCGGTATACCGGTAAGTAAACTGGCTGTTGAGGAAAGCCAACGGTTAGTACACCTGGAAGATGTTTTGCACAAGAGGGTAGTTGGTCAGGAGGAAGCAGTAGAGGCTGTATCTCGTGCCGTAAGACGGGCTCGTGCGGGCTTAAAAAACCCGCAAAGGCCTATCGGTTCTTTTGTATTTCTAGGTCCTACGGGGGTTGGTAAGACTGAATTGGCCCGGGCCCTGGCCGAAGCTATGTTTGGCAGTGAAGATGCCATGCTGCGGTTGGATATGTCTGAATATATGGAAAAACATGCGGTATCTCGTATGATAGGTTCTCCACCCGGATATGTAGGCTACGATGAGGGAGGACAGCTAACCGAAAAGGTCAGGAGAAAACCTTATTCCGTAATTCTTCTGGATGAAATTGAAAAAGCCCATCCCGATGTATTTAATATCTTGTTGCAAATATTGGAAGATGGCCGTTTAACTGACGGCCAGGGACGCACGGTAGATTTCCGCAATAGCGTAGTAATCATGACCTCCAATGTTGGAGCGCAGGATTTGCATGCAACTAAAAAGGTCGGTTTCACCAGTGCCATAGATGAGGCGGAAAACTACAGTCGCATGAAAGAACGGGTGATGGAACAGCTCAAGCATACTTTTAGACCTGAATTAATGAACCGCATTGATGAAATAATTGTATTTTCCAGTCTAAACGAAGAAGAACTGAAGCAGATAATTGATTTACTTTTAATGGACTTAACCGAAAGGGTAAAGGAGAACGGCTATACCCTGGAAATAAGCGCTGCGGCCCGGGAAATTATTATGAAAGAAGGATATGAACCGGCATACGGTGCTCGTCCTTTGAAACGGGCTTTGCAAAAACTGGTTGAAGACCGGATCTCCGAAGAGATACTAAAAAAGACGGTAGAACCTGGTGATAAAATTCTTATTGACGCCGCGGATGGCCAGATCGTGGTGAGAAAAGCCTAAAAGTATCGGGGTACAAGAGGTGACAGGGGACGGTTCCTCTGTCACCTAATTTTTGGGTGAAAGAGGAACCGTCCCCTGTCACCTCTCCGCATATTTAAGTATTAAATGAAATTAACTGGTAAATTTAGCGCTTTTAGATTTATAATATTCTAAAGGAGAATTTTATGGGAAAAAATATAAGCAGGTTTGTTTGCAACAGTTGTGGTCAGGTGAGTACTAAATGGCTGGGAAAATGTCCTGGTTGTTCATCCTGGAACACGATGGTGGAAGAGTCTTATCAAAAAAAACCTGTTTCTCGTAATACGAAGATAGAAGCTATTCCCCTTAGTAGTATTTCTGATCAGGATATATTCAGGCTAAGCACCGGTATTAGCGAGTTGGATAGAGTGCTGGGTGGAGGTATAGTACCAGGTTCGGTAGTTCTATTAGGGGGAGATCCGGGTATAGGAAAATCCACCCTTTTACTACAGGTAGCCAACTTTATCGCCGTGGATGGAAAAACCGTTATTTACCTTTCCGGTGAAGAGTCTTTAAAACAGATAAGGCTACGCTCACTGCGGCTTAATATACATAATGACAATATTTATCTGCTTAACGAACAGGATATAGATTTGCTGGATGAGTATATCAAGGAAATTAATCCTGAATTGGTTATAGTTGATTCGATTCAAACCGTTTACTCGCCTGAGATATCGTCTATTCCCGGCAGTGTTTCCCAGCTTCGGGAGTGTACTGCCCGTATAACTAATATAGCTAAAAGTAATGACAAGGCGTTTTTCCTGGTAGGTCATGTTACTAAAGATGGTGTTTTAGCTGGTCCCCGGGTACTGGAACATATGGTAGATGTGGTGGTTTATTTTGAGGGGGAGAAGAACTATTCTTTTCGCCTGTTACGCGGGGTGAAGAACCGGTTTGGCTCCACTGACGAAATAGGCCTGATGGAGATGAGCGGACAGGGCCTGGTCGAGGTTTTAGATCCCTCCTATGTTTTTCTTAGTTCATCACTACCGAATAGTAACGGCACTGCTATTACCGCCAGTTTCGAAGGTAGTCGGCCGCTTCTAATAGAAGTTCAAGCCCTGGTTGCCATGTCTGGCCCGGGCTATCCCCGGCGTATGGCATCGGGAATTGACCAGAATCGTCTGGCTCTAATAATAGCTGTCCTGGAAAAAAAGACCGGCTATAATCTCAGTGCTAGCGATGTTTATCTTAAGGTAACCGGGGGAGTATTTCTTAAAGACCCGTCGGTAGATTTAGGCATTGCAGCGGCTATTATATCAAGTTACCGCGAAAAAACTCTTCCCGCGGATATGGTCTTTATGGGAGAGTTAAGTTTGACCGGGCAAATTCGCTCGGTACCTTTTTTAGATATCAGGCTCAAAGAAGTTGAAAAAATGGGTTACAAAAAGGTAGTAATACCGGGGAGTACCTACAGGAATCGGGGTTATAGCACCGGTTTGGAAGTACTTGAGGTAAATACTATAGAAGAATTTATTGACTTAATCATGGAGGGATGAAGAGGTGGAAGGTGCCTATCAGGAGCAATTTAGAAAATCCCTGCAAATGCTGGCCCCAGGTACTTTATTCCGGGTCGGTATAGAAAATATATTACTTGCCAATACCGGTGGCTTAATAGTTGTAGGCGATTCTCCGGAACTAATGTCCATTGTTAGCGGCGGGTTTCATATTAACTGTGAGTTTACGCCTGCCCGGCTCTATGAACTGGCGAAAATGGATGGAGCTATTATAACCAGTCACGATGCCGGCAAAATATTAATTGCCAATGCTCAATTAGACCCGGACCCTCATATGCGTTCAAATGAAACCGGAATACGTCATCGTACCGCTGAGCGAGTAGCTCGCCAGACTGGTGAGCTGGTGGTAGCTATATCTCAACGGCGCAAGGTTATTACCCTTTATCAGGGTAATATAGTATTCCGCCTGCGTGATTTGCCATCAATTTTGGTTAAGGCTAATCAGGCGCTGCAAACCCTGGAGAAATACCGTAATGTTATGATAAGAGAACTGCAGCACCTGGGGGGGCTGGAATTCGAAGATATGGTAACCGTATCCGAAGTATGTGAGGTGCTTAAACGTAGTATTAAAGTCTTGAAGGTTGCCAGCGAAATTGAGCATTATATTGCTGAGCTGGGTAGTGAAGGCCGATTGGTAAAAATGCAATTGGATGAGATGATTGTCAATGTAGAAGAAGAGGCTCTGCTTATTATTCAGGATTATTCCAATACCGCGGAAAAAACGCCCCATGAATTGCTGGGCACCATGATGCGTTCATTTGAGGAGGATATTTCCGATTCAGTATATATTGCTCGTTTGCTTTCACTGGGGACTGCCAGCAGTCATCTGGATCAGATGGTTTCACCGCGGGGATATCGGATGCTGCAAAAATTACCTCGTATTCCTACTTCCATTATCGATAATCTGGTCGAACGTTTTGGACTTTTAACCCATGTTTTGCGAGCGAGTATAGAAGAACTAGACGAGGTCGAAGGCATAGGCGAAGTGAGAGCCCGATCTATTAAAAATGGTCTAAAACGTATGCAGGAGCAACAACTGCTGGAATATATGGTGTAAATCAAGACAATAAAAAAACCGCTTCTGGTAAAATCACCGGAAGCGGTTTTTTATTGCCATTCCTACTTTAGGTCATATTAAATATCCCCAGGGTATTGGCTTTTTTATACTCCTTAATAAAGACATCATAGAGGCTAATATCCAGGGTGTTACATAGTGCCGCAGCATAAAACAGGAGTTTTCCCAGCTCATTGTACACTACTTCTTCACAATTGGGACATAAATGTCCTTTCAAGTGACTATCCATATATTGCTTCAACTCTTCAAAGGATTCAATTTGGTCTGGTAGCTGGAGTTTGTTGGCATTTACCGATAGGCAACCGCAGTCGGTTACTGATTTTACCACCGCCCGGTTTACCCTGCAATTGGATTCGGAGAGCTTGGAAAGGATATCAAGGATGCTGCGGTGTCTTATCAGGAGATCACCTACAACATTTTGAAACTCATCACAAATCAAGTCCTTCAAAAGGCTTGCCCCCCTAGCGTGAGATTTTTATAAATTATAGCCGTTGCTGTTAAGCCTTGTCAATTGCATGTCCACATCAAGGTTTATGTTTTAAAGCTTGAGCTTAAGCTCAATTGTCCAGACCTTTCCCGGAAATAATGGCTTTTAGAACTAATAGATGTAAGGCCCAAACTAGATTTTTTCATTCTCCTGGTATAATTATGCAATTCCTAAACAAAAATAGTAAATATGGAGGTGCATAAAATGCATACAAAGTTTATAGTTTCCAAAAAACTATTTTTTTTGGCACTCATATTCGGTATTTGGGTAGCATATACGGTACAGTCTTTTCTGAGCCTGGAATCGTTATGGAACCTGATCCTGGGATTGGCAGCGGCAATCTTTTTTTATCTGACTGGCATACTGCTGGTGAAGCTAGGTGGCAGAAGTATTGCCTACCTGAACCGACATTTAGATGCAGTACCTACAGAAGTACTAATTGGAGGAATTTCTGGCTTGTTTCTGGGTATTCTAGTCGGTGTTTTAAGTACCTTTCCTCTTTCCCGCCTGGATGGCATCGGGGACCTGTTAACCCTGGGGGTGTTTCTCGGCAGTGGTTATTTGGGATTAAAGATAGGTATTCGCCGTGCTCCGGATTTGCTTAAAATCCTACCCTCCTCAACTATCCATGAGAAAACAGCAGATAAGTATACGATAGCTCCCAAAGTACTTGATACCAGTGCTATAATCGACGGACGCATCTATGATGTCTGTTTAAGTAACTTTCTGGAAGGTCAATTGGTGGTACCCACTTTTGTAATTGAGGAACTGCAACATATAGCCGATTCTTCAGATAATATCAGACGTAACAAAGGCAGGCGTGGACTCGAGCTTTTGTCTAAAATGCAGAAACATAGCAGCATAAAAATTGATATAATTGAAGCAAATATACCTGAAGAGAAAGACGTGGATAGTAAATTGTTGCGTCTTTGTAAGCAGATTAGCGCCTGCATCATTACCAACGATTATAATCTTAATAAAGTGGCCGAGCTGCAGGGTATTAAGGTTCTTAACATTAATGAACTAACTAATGCGGTAAAAGTAATTGTCTACCCGGGCGAGACCATGCATATAGCCATTATTAAAGAAGGTAAGGAAGCCGGACAGGGAGTAGGCTACCTGGAAGATGGAACCATGGTAGTAGTAGAAGATGCTCATCATGAAATCGGCAATGAGCTGGAAGTTATGGTTACCAGTGTCTTTCAGACTGCCGCCGGGCGGATGATTTTTACCCGTAAAATACGGGAAGAAGTTCCCAGCAGCGTTAATCAGCATTTTCAGGAAATACAAGAGGTGAAACTGTATGGTTAACAACCTCCGGGTTGTTATAGCAGCTGCCGGAACCGGGAGCAGGATGAAAAGCAAAATCAACAAGCAGTATATGTTGTTAAACTCCCGACCCGTTTTAAGTTACTCACTGGATGTGTTTGAAAAGTATGAGGCCGTAGATGAGATAGTAATTGTGGCTCATCCTCGGGATACTGAGTACTGTGAAAAGGAAATAGTGAAGAAATTTGGCTACCGCAAAGTTAAAAAGGTTATTCCCGGTGGGGAACAGCGTCAGGATTCAGTATGGGCAGGTTTGTTGCAATTAAATCGGGACACTACCGATTATGTGGCTGTGCACGATGGTGCGCGGCCACTTTTAACGTCAGCCCTGCTAACTGACTTAATTAAGCAGGCAGAGGAATGGGGAGCGGCTATTCCCGGTGTTTACGCCCGGGATACTTTAAAAATGGTTGACCGCGATGGCTTTGTAGGTAATACCCTGGATCGTTCCAGTACAGTATTTATTCAAACCCCCCAGATATTTCGTTTTCGGGAGATTTATCAGGCTTACGAAATGGCCCGGGAAGAAGGGTTTACAAGTACTGATGATGCGGCATTATTTGAAAAATATATTGGCCGGGTCAAGGTGGTTCCTGGTAATTACAACAATCTTAAAATAACCACCCCCGAAGACCTGATTATTGCGCAAGCGCTATTGAATATGTAAACGAGAAGGGGGAGAAGTTTTGCGTATTGGCAATGGGTATGATGTGCATCGTTTACAGCAGGGTCGGCTTCTGGTTCTGGGCGGAGTAGAGATAGAATATCCACTGGGGTTACAAGGTCATTCTGATGCTGACGTATTACTGCATGCTATTTGTGACGCCCTTTTAGGTGCCGCCGGTATGGGGGACATTGGCCGCCATTTTCCTGATAGTGATGAACGCTACCGGGACATAAGCAGCCTTTATTTACTGGAGGAAGTAGGGCATAAACTGAATCAGGCCGGTTTTACCGTAATAAATATTGACAGCACCATAATAGCTCAGAAACCCCGTTTGGCACCTTATATAGAAACTATGGTGCAGAATATAGCCCGGGTTTTGCATATTGAAAAGGGACAAGTTAACGTCAAAGCAACTACTACAGAGGGGCTGGGATTTGAAGGCCGGGAAGAAGGCATATCCGCTCTGGCAGTGGCCCTAATTGAGTAAAGTAATAAGAAAATAGAGTGCTGGTAGCAGTGGGTTAAGGATATTGCAATAAATAGTGGTAACCCAAAGTAGCGTGGTTAATTATGAATTTTTAATTTTTAATTTTGAATTAACGTAGAAATGTCTACGCATTTCTCTTTATTATACTTAACGCAACCCCAACCGCTATTTTCATAGGTGGTTGTGGCCTCCGGCCATAGAGGGTTAATTAGAAAATAGAATCCAAATGATCTTTGAAAACCTAATAAGCCTGTTAAAGCAATAATATAAAAATGACAGTAAAAAACTAAGCCTATACAAGTGATTGCATTAGCCAGAAAAAGGTATTATT
>JAAYCQ010000282.1 GCA_012729715.1 Syntrophomonadaceae bacterium | reverse complement strand
GCTTTGGTGGACGAGGGAAAAATAGAGGACTACACCGCACCGGAGTTGGAACAAGTAGTTAAAAATATTGTTACTAAACTGGACTAGATTTCAATCGGAGCAGGGACTGTCATTAAGGCAGTCCCTGCTCAAATAATATTCAATTAACCCTGACTACTGTTATTATGCGTTTATTCTAAATATTCTGAAACTTCAAACTATATTACGGCGAAAATAGTGTCTTCTCTTTTTGATTAAAACTAATTGATTACCGTTGTTGAGGATTAAAAGAGGCTAATGGATAATTGGTGTACTACCTAATTGATGTGCGTTTGCCCTATTAATAAAGTTTTAATTAGGAGCCCGTTTAGGTGGGTATTTTTTGCACTAGCATAAGCGCAATCAGTAGACCGTAGATAGTCAAGGTTTCAATAAAGGCTAGAGTAATAAACAAAAGATTTCTAATGTCTTTACCTACTTCCGGAAGTCTGGCGATTGATTCGAAACATTTGCCACCAAGTATCCCCATACCAATGCCACCGCCAAGACCAGCAAGAGAAACTGCTATACCAGCTCCTATTGCAATAATGCTCATGTTTCCTCCTCCTTCCATTCATAAAGGGCACTTATTTTCTATCTCTCTCTATACCTATTTCTAGTGACCCGCTCATTCGGAAGATGCTATTCAACTAGCTTACAAAAGGGTAAACACGATTGCCTGCATAATGCTTATGCCTATTAGAGGTGTTAACCTGGGAATATGCCGTAAAAGAATTGGGATTGTTTACTAGCTGGGAGATATCTAAAGGCTGGATATTCGGAACAACTTTTTTCTTATCATGTAAACTGTATGCCACTTTCCATCTTTCTCGTTCAGCAGCTTTTTCTTTCCTATGCAGCCTTCTAAAATGTTCAAGCCGCTGTCGAGCTATTTTTTCTGCAATAATAAGCGCCACATATAACGCTACATACATTACACCTTTGAACAAGAAGTAAAGAAAAACATAAAATAAAAAGATTTTCTGAAATTCAGTCAATTTTTAACCTCCTCCCATTACATTTTCATCCCTCCATTTTCATCTCTCCATCTCTTGCGAGAAAGCTATTTGTCACATTATTCTGACTTATCCAGGTAAATTTTCGTAAAAGTGTACAACATAGCAACCATACCGGATATCAGTGAAACCGTGATAGCAAGTGCAACCAATAATACTTTCATGAATCCCCCCCCACCGTCTCATACTAGGAACATTAAAGTATGATAATACGCTCCCGTATCATATTATATTAACTGTTCAACATAATATTGACATTTTCCATGTGATGAATTTCTTAATTAGTACCAAACCGGAAATTAGTATGGAAAAATGGCAAAAGAACAATATTTTTTTCCAATAGTAATGATATAATATAATAAAAAAAAGGATGGAGTATCCAAAGAAAGCTTTTGTCGAGCTGAGGGTATTTATGGTAGAGATTGGAGGTTGATTGACATTACAACTAAACTATTAATGGAAATAAGAAATTTAATTGCCGATCTGGCTTCAACCTTAATATTGGGGAAAAACAAAGATGCCGCCAACCTGGCTAGAATTTTATCCGAAAAAAGTAAGGCTCTAGCCGAAGAACTGGCAAAATAAAATAATCATAAGTCATTTAAGGCACTACCTATGGTTTAGGCAGTGCCTTGTTGTTTTCTGTAGGGACAAACCCGGATATTCGCCTGGAGTCTGTAGGGGCGAACCCATGTGTTCGCCCGGAGTCGGCAGCGAATTTAACATTATGCAGCATTTTTATTTCCATGGAAGACTATTACTTAAAGATCCGGGCTTCTACGGTATTGTCTTTCTCATACCAGTGATTTAGCCGATAAATAGCTGGTCCTTCAATTATATCCCCTTCATAACTGAACCTGGAACCATGGCAAGGACAATCCCAGGATGTCTCCCCATCATTCCATTGCAATTCACAACCCAGGTGGGTACAGGTGGTATCCACCATATGCAGAGCACCCTGTTCATCCCGGTAGGCCCCGATTCTTTCTCCCTCTATTTTTAGTATTTTGCCCTGTCCCTTATCAATTTTAATATCTTCCGGAGGACGTTCCAGCTTACCTGCTACAAAACTCTTAGCAACATCAAGATTCTGCCATACAAAGGTCTTCAGGGAAGACAACTTAAACCGGAAAGGATTATAAACCGCGGCCCAGGGACTATCTCCCTTAACTATTAAATCACGCAATAGCATACCGGCAACCGTTCCATTAGACATACCCCATTTACCAAAACCGGTAGCCAAATAAAGATTAGGGCTGCGGGGAGTAAGGTTACCGATATAAGGAATTCCGTCTACTGTCATGCAGTCCTGGGTTGACCAGCGATATAAAATATCCTGTACCTCAAAAGTGTTTCTGCCAAAATCAATTAAATTTTGGTAATGTACGTTAGTATCATTGCCATAACCCGTCTTATGGTGTTCTCCCGCCAGTAGTACCAACTCACCATCTTCGTATTTCTGCGAGCGCAAGGAACGAGCGGGATCTTCAGCTGTGATATACATGCCCTCGGGAAACTTCTCCTTAATCTTAACGCCCACAATATAAGACTTATCCTGATAAATACGGGAAAAATATAAGCCCCCGCCATCAAAGAAAGGGTAGTGGGAGGCAATAATTATTTTTTCCGCCTTGACTGTAGTACCCTGACTGGTAACCACCATAGGCGACCCGTTATCATCTACATTAACCGCCCGGGTCTGTTCAAAAATATGGCTGCCATCCCCGGGAATCTTTGCTGCCAGTACCTGTAAATACTTAACCGGATGAAACTGCGCCTGGTTATCAAACCTTTCCGCCGCTTTCACATCGAAGGGCAGGGGAATTTCGTCCAGATACGTGGCTTTTATACCCAGAGATGAGACTACCTCTACTTCATCCTCAATATCCTGCAGATATTTTTCCGACCGGGTATAGACATAAGCCGAACGCCAACCAAAATCACAATCAATTTTAAGCTCATCAACGGTATCAGCAACTAAACGAATAGCCTGCTCATTCGCCTGGGCATACTGCCGGGCCAGTTCTTCACCTACCTGATTTTTCAAACGGGCATAAATTAAACCATGCTGGGAAGTAATTTTTGCGGTGCTATGTCCGGTAGTACCCTGCAATATCCTGTCCGCCTCAATAACTGCTACCTTTACCCCTTCATTTTTCAAAAGATAAGCGCAGGTTATTCCTACAATACCCCCACCGATTATAGCTACCTCTACCTCAATATCCT
>JAAYCQ010000281.1 GCA_012729715.1 Syntrophomonadaceae bacterium | reverse complement strand
GAATATTTAGACTTTATTTTCTAAAAGGATATCTGCTTTTTTGTGCGAATATTCTAATATATACTAGGAATGTAAATTATGCCTAGGGTGGGAGGGGCAATGTCAGGTAGTGTTGTCGTAGAATTATAAAAAAATTATAGGGGGGTTTATATCTTGAGTACATTTTTAGAGGAGTATAAACGCAAATTAATTACCGTCGAAGAAGCAGCAAGAATGGTTCAAGCCAATGACATTATTGATTATGGTATGTTTGCTACCAAACCAGTGGATTTTGATGTAGCTCTCTCCAAGAGAGCAGGGGAACCGGGTTTGGAGAATGTATCTATTCGTGGTACTGGTTCGGTATTGCCCGTTCCTCAAGTTATTCAGGGTGACGTTGAGCAAAAAAGTTTCCAGTATTTTAACTGGTTTTTCACCGCCATCGACCGTAAAGCCGGTGATTTTGGGCTTGCCTGCCATAATCCCTTTAACTACCATGAAGCAACTGGACTGGCCTATAACCGTGACTATGAACTTTGGTGGCCTAATGTCTGGGTATCTCAGGTAACACCAATGGACAAACATGGTTGTTTTAACTTCGGCCTGGGGAATTCTCACAACCGGGGTCTAGCCCTGGGAAGCAAGCGTATAGCCATAGTCGAAGTAAATGAAAATATGCCCCGCTGTCTGGGCGGCAATGATGAATATGTTCATATTAGTGAAATTGACTATATCATTGAAGGAAGTAATACTCCTATTTTTGCCACTCCGCCTTCTGCTGCTCCCACTCCGGAAGAAACGAAAATTGCCGCTCACATAATGGAACATATCCCCAATGGTGCCTGTATCCAGCTAGGAATTGGGGCTTTGCCTAATTTGCTCGGAAATATGTTGGCCGACTCTGACCTGAAAGATTTAGGGGTACAGAGTGAGATGTTCTGTGATGCCTATGTCAAGATGTATGAAAAGGGCAAAATAACTAATGCCAAAAAGGCTTATGATATTAACAAGAGTACTTATTCCTTCTGCCTGGGTACCAAGGAAACCTATGATTTCCTGGACGATAACCCGCTTTGTGCATCATGTACGGTAAACTATACTAATAACCCCGAGAATATTGCCAGGCATGATAACATGATTTCTCTTAACAATATCTTGGAAGTGGACCTTTTAAGTCAGGTTTGCTCAGAATCCTCGGGATTACGACAGATTTCTGGAACCGGTGGACAATTGGACTTCGTTATAGGTGCTTTCCACTCCAAAGGCGGTAAGGCTTTCCTGGCCTTCTCCTCTACCTATAAAGATAAAGAAGGTAATCTGCAGTCCCGTATTCGTCCTCTGCTAACTCCGGGTGCTGCGGTAACCGTACCTCGTACCATCGTTCAATACCTGGTAACCGAATATGGGGCAGTCAGTATGAAAGGCCGGTCTGTCTGGGGTAGAGCAGAACAGCTCATTAGCATTGCTCATCCCGATTTCCGTGATGATCTGATTAAACAAGCCAAAGAAATGAAGATCTGGTCCAAAACTAACCGTATTCCGTTCTAAAACGCTAAAAGCCCCTGGTCTAATCATGGACCAGGGGCTTTTATTTCTTTATTTTTTCTTGCGATATTCAATTGCATTACTGATAAGTCCGGTAAACAGAGGATGAGGTCGATTGGGACGAGAACCAAATTCCGGGTGAAACTGGCAGGCTACAAACCAGGGGTGGTCGCTTATTTCCACTATTTCTATCAGTCTTTCATCCGGAGATAAACCGCTTATTTTCATGCCGTTGTTCTCCAGTACCTGGCGAAAATCATTATTGATTTCGTAACGGTGGCGGTGTCTTTCACTTATAT
>JAAYCQ010000280.1 GCA_012729715.1 Syntrophomonadaceae bacterium | reverse complement strand
CCTGTTAGATCACCTGGCTAGAATCGCTGAACAGGTTAAGGGATAAAACAAGAAGACGAAAGGAGAATATATGTTTAATGCCATGAAATCATATTTTTCCGATACCATAGTTTTAAAAAATATGGTTGCCCAAGTCCTAAAATCGGAAAACAAAGATTTAAAAGACGAACTGAAAATACGTCAGAAATTTCCTATTAGAAACGGTAGTATTGCTATTATCAATATTAATAGAATAGCATATAGGCCGTTTTATGATTCAAAATGGGCTATTACTGGGACCGAGAACGGTTCCGATTTTATCCTATCGATTACCCGGCACGATACCGAAACCTTCAGTCGTTTGTATGAAAAAATATGTAATGTCTTCTCTGTTGCAGAAATCCGTGCATTAGATATGCGCGGTAGGATTTATTATGACTAAAATCCTAAAAGCGGGATTAATAGCATTACTGCTATGTAGTATGTTTATTAATCCCGTCCTAGCGCCTCAAGTCTTACCTAAACAATTTTTCTTAAAAGACGTTCAAGTTAATTACAAAGAAACACCGATACAATCTACTTCTAGAAGCAGGCTGCTACCAACACCGTTAAAAATGATAGCCACTGCCTATTCCCGTTCCGAAGAAGAAGGAACGGCAGACGGTATAACCAAAAGTGGCACAATGGTTCGCCCAGGCGTTGTAGCAGTAGACCCAGAAGTAATTCCTCTTGGTACAGAAATATTTATCGAAGGACTGGGAGTCTTTACTGCTGAAGACACTGGTGGTGCCATTAAAGGAAACCGATTGGATATCTATTTCGAAAGCCGTAAAGAAGCTTTAGAATTTGGAGTCCAGTCGGTTAATGTTTTTATAAAGGAGAAAAAATATGACAGTTAAAAATATTTTTGAGTTAGGTCCAATGATAATAATGGAACTTATTAACATTAAAGGTTATAAGGGCAAACTTGTAAGAAGTACCGAAGTTAAACTGCTCGATAAAAACCTATCGAGTAGAATTAATTCAGAATTAGACCAACAGCACGGAAACGATCTCATTAAGGTCGTGCACGAAATCAAGACTATGTTTAATTTTACACCCGCCGAGTTTTATCCTTATTATTGCTATTGGCAATTAGCCAATTAGTTAAGGAGGAAGAATATGTTAATTACAATTGAAGGGATTGATGGCTCGGGCAAGACAACTCTTGCGCAGGCTCTAGCCGAAAAGTTCAACTTTACTTATTTTCGAGAACCTGGGGCTACTATTTTGGGAGAAAAAATAAGAGAAATTTTATTAAATACTCCGATGTTTCCCGAAACGGAGTTGTTGCTTTTTTCAGCAGCAAGAAGCCAATTTGTTACTGAAAAATTACGCCCAGCCCTTGAAGAAGGCCATGTAATACTAGATAGATATATCGATTCAACTATGGCTTATCAAGGGTACGGATTAGGCATTGACCGTTCGTTTATTCGCAGTTTAAATGCCCAAGCAACGGGAGGGTTGCAACCTCAATTAACAATTCTGTTGGATTTACCTGTAGAGACAGCCATGTCTCGTACAGGTAATCGCATAGGCCATGACAGAATCGAGGTTCGCGGCAAAAACTTCTTTGAGCTAGTTAGAGAAGGTTACTTAATTACCGCCCGAGCCAATCCGGAACGATTTGAAATTCTGGATGGCACATTGCCGCCAGAAAAGATATTCACAGAAGCTATATGTACTATTGGAAGGAGACTTGAAGTTGTTATTTGAGAACAAACGCAATTTAGATAAGAAAATAAGCCAACAGATTTTTGGTAACAAAAACTTTGTTTGCCGTGATAGCGAAGATGACTATTACATCATAAACGAACAAAATGGATTAGTAGCATATATTCAGGTTCCCTATTATTCCACCAATCTTTCTACAGCTTGGGAGATAGTAACAAAAATCAAACAAATGCAATTGCCAGATGGAGATTATTTTGAATTTGAGCTCCATACCTTTGGAGATTTATGTGTTGCTATTTTTAAACACCCTTTATCTACAGGGCTAGGCGACGAGATATTCCCATATTGGTATGAAGGAAAGGCATACAATCCTGCTGAAGCAATTTGCCAAGCAGCCTTAAAAATACCACTCAGGAGGGAAGTTGAATAATGAGAACAGGAATTATTCGTCGCATTGACGATTTGGGAAGAGTCGTTATTCCCAGGGAAATACGCAGGACACTACATCTTCGCGAGGGTGACCCTCTGGAGATCTTTGTTGGTGTGGAGGGTGAAGTTATCTTTAAGAAATATTCTCCCATTGGAGAATTGGGGAATTTTGCTAAAGAATATGTAGACTCACTGCACGAAACTATCGGCCATATTGCAATGATAGCTGACCGGGATGTAATTATAGCAGTAGCAGGTGCCAACAAAAGGGAGTTTTTGAGCAAGGCTATCGGTAACGCAGTGGAACGAGTCCTGGAGGAAAGAACTACCCTCATTATGAACGACCTGCAAGTAGCTGATGATGAAAATGTACACGTAATTCAAACTGATGGACAGGAGTACACTATTAAGTCTCAGGTAATTGCACCTATTATCACTCAGGGTGACCCTATCGGAGCAGTAATAATCGTGACCAAAAATGTAGGAGTTGAGCTGGGCGACATCGAGGTTAAACTGGCGGAAACCGCTGTGCTGGAGGACATAATTGCGGTAGTAAAGTCAAGGCTACTTTTGATACGGTTGAAGCCGGGGAGCCGTACCCAGTAGGATTCCAGGCAGGGAAGTATGAGTGCCTGGACTGCAAGGCAATTACTTATTTCCTGCCTAAAAGGTTCAGACAGCACAGAGTTGCACCGGAGTTCAAAGAAGGGGACTACCTGCCGATAATGTGGCCGGGGTTCACCAGGTAATTTTTAAAAAAGAAAGGAAGAGGATTATGGACCAGAATTGTTGTGTACCGAAGAAAGAAGCGTTGACCAATACTCTGATGGACACAGGGCATATGCTCAGCGATTTAGATAAACTGGTTGAAGAGCTGAGTGATAAGCTGCATGGAGTACCTAAAATAGTTGCCGAAGGCATTAATGTAAAAGAGTTGGATAGGGTTCCTGGAATTTTGGAAGTCGCCGACAAAAATATGCAGGCAACCAGGACCCTGTACGCTCGCCTAAGCGAGCTGGTGAAGCAGCTTTAGGAAGGGAGGACTGGTGATGCGCGATTGGGAAAAGCCCACTGTTAAGCAACTTAATTATGCTCATAGTTTAGCGGAAGAACTAGGCATAGAGGATAATTATAACTGGCAGGAAATGACGCGTGAGGAACTATCGGATTTGATAGATGAGCTGAAGGATAGGTTAGGGTACAAGTAAGGGGGAGGATTGAATGAGCGTTTTATATAGCTGCCCGGACTGCGGGCACATCTTAGAGGGGAAAATGGGAAACCGCTTCTGCGAGCATTG
>JAAYCQ010000046.1 GCA_012729715.1 Syntrophomonadaceae bacterium | reverse complement strand
TAACCCCTGAACAAATCCTTTTGCGGGATGAAGTTCAGTTCATGGTTGCTCCCGGTGCCGAAGGTGAATTGGGTATTATGAAAAACCATGCGCCGCTAGTTGCAGCTTTAGATATAGGCGTGCTGCGCTATAACAATACTAGTGGTACCCAGAAAAAAATGGCCTTGAGTGGTGGGTTTATGGAAGTCATCGATAATGTAGCCCGGGTTCTGGCGGAAACTGCCGAACATGGGGAAGATATCGATATATTGCGGGCCAAGGCAGCCAAAGAAAGGGCTGAAAGACGCTTACAAGCACGGGAAGATACTCTAAACTTGGCGCGGGCGGAAATGGCTCTTAAGCGTGCTATTTCAAGGTTAAAGGCAGCGGAAGCATTGTAACTAGAAATAGAGAAGCTAATTCCTGGCCGGAAGGAATTTTAACATTCCTTCCGGCTTTGGATTTTAGTAAAATATAACACTGGTAACTATTAATGTAATGTGGTAACTTAATAACAAATATGCAAATTTATGATGGGGGAATTATGCAAGAACCAGATGAATGATTTATTAAAATATTTAATCATTGTGACTCTGGCCTATTATTTAGTTAAAGGACTACTCTATTTACTATTATGGCAGATGACTTACAAGGTACAAGAAAAAGCTCTGGCTGAAAAAAAGAAGCAGAAAGAGCGCAGGCAAATAGAAAAAGAAATTTGGAAGAACGAGGATGACGATTCTTGATCATAGTGGTTGACGGGTTTTTATACTGGGGGGGGATGATGTGCAGAAACTGTACTTCATATTGATAGGTTCGGTTTTTATACTAAGTATTTTATTTGCTATTGTAATATGGCGGCAAACTATTAAGTTTGAAAAAAAAGCTCTAGCTGCTAAACAAGCCAAAGAAGAGTATTTAAAGCAGCTGATGCTGGAACAGGAAGAGGAAAGAAGACTGGCTGAAATAAAGCTGCAGGAAGAGCTTCAACAAAAAGCGGAAAACCAAATGCTTCAAGAAGATGCTGCAATTAGTCAGCCAGATGAAACCGATGATAATCCAGAGGCTAAACCCGGAGACCATAAAGAATAAAAAGGTAAAATAAACAAAACATTAACAAGACAAAAAACCTGATCTAATCAGGTTTTTTATTTTTTAAAGGAAGTTGTAGAAGCATAATTGAACTCTATGCTGGCAAGAATCATGATACGTCCCTTAGTAAATTTCTCCCGTAAGATAGGAGTGAGAGATTTTGAAACGATCCATAGCCTACATAATAATTTTTATAATTTTGTGCTCAATTAGTAATTATAGTATTGATTACGTTCAAGGAAAACAAATTAAAGAACAATCACCATATTACCTATCTTTTGCTTCAATCGGTGCAATTTATAAGGAATCACGTCTTGATTGCTGGGCTAAAATAAGAACAAGCTCAACGAAACAAGAATTACAAGATTATTTGCATAATATCTTAAAGAGTCTGGATATGAACTTGGATCCCAAACTTTTAACTATAACCAGCACAGATAACACTGCCATTTTTAACTACGAATTGTCTCGACCAGAGCAAAACATAATTATCACCTTAAAATCCAATAATCAGCTAAATGAAAGCTACCTTATGCTCAGTATTGTCTGTCAGGATCAAAAAATTAGTTTGGATGAGTACGAAAGCAAATTAAATAAAATTATAGGGCTAAAATGGCAGTTTTACTACCTCTATACGGGCGAATTACCTCATATGATAGCATTTGATGATCATAACAAAATGATTACAGTGTTGTTAAAAACCATGAAAGCACAAAGAGTTGAAACTTATGGTAATAAGGGAATTAGCAGTGTAACAGCCTATAGTTCCCAGTTGGAGGGAAGAATACCCGCATTAAGTATTAACGGGAAAAGGTATAATCTACAGATTGCTGTTTGTAACAATAAGGATAAAGCTAAAACTGATGTGTACATAGGTTCCCCCTTAATTTTAGGCGAGTATTAGTGGTTTTTATAGTTGGAGGTGATCTTGGCTATTGGATTTATATATTAATGATAAGGCCTGTTTAATTGGAGAAGTTTCTGCAAGTTCTTCTAAAAATGCCATACTACCTATTCTTGCCGCTTCTCTTCTTACCGAAGAAGATATTCAAATTAATAAAGTTCCCAACATCAAAGATGTAAAAATAATTACTGAACTCATTTATCATCTGGGCATAGAAGTGGAAAATAATGGGGATAGCCTTGTTTTTAAGGGTGAAGTACAAGAAGTTAACCCTAATTATGATTTGGTAAGACAAATAAGAGCATCATTTCTGGTAATGGGACCATTGCTGACCCGATATGGTAAGGTGCAAATTGCACTTCCAGGTGGCTGTGCTATAGGCACCCGACCTATTGATTTACATTTAAAAGGATTTACCGCTTTAGGGGCTAATATAAGCTTTAGCAGTGGTAATGTAATAGCCACAAGTTCAGGATTAAGAGGCAACCACGTATACCTGGATTTCCCCAGTGTAGGTGCTACCGAAAACATAATGATGGCAGCGGCACTGGCTGAAGGTAACAGCTATATCGAAAATGCTGCTTTAGAACCAGAAGTAGTTGACCTGGCTAATTTTATTAATAGTATGGGAGGAAAAGTCAGTGGTGCCGGAAGCAATGTAATAAAAATTGAAGGGGTTAAGCATTTGCGGCAAAGTGACTATACTGCTATAACTGATCGTATTGAAGCAGGAACTTATATGGTAGCTGCAGCCGCTACTGGTGGCAATGTAGTAATAAATAATGTAATTCCCGAACATCTTAAAGCCATAACGGCTAAGCTTTTAGAAAGCGGAGCAGAAGTGGAAGAAGGAAATGATTGGATTAGAGTTAAACGAGACTATAACATAAAACCCTTGTATATTAAAACTTTACCTTATCCCGGTTTTCCAACTGATTGTAACTGTCAAGTAAAAATGAACAAAAAATGATAAATAACTTTGGACACCTAGTTATTCCCAAAAATGGTTTGGCGGTGTTTTAAACGATAGCTGTCACCGCTTAGATGGATAACCTCACTTTT
>JAAYCQ010000045.1 GCA_012729715.1 Syntrophomonadaceae bacterium | reverse complement strand
TCTCTTTAAGATAATTACAAGTAAACAGTCTACATAATACCTGTTTTACGAAGGGCTAATATCTTAAAGAACATCAATCAGTGCTATGCAGGCCCTTCCCCAAAACAGGAACATTATGTAAACTGTTAAGTTTTTTAACTGCTTTTTAGTAGTTTACAGCATATCCTTTTTTGGGGAGATAAAATTTACTCTTCTTTTAGCGGTTTAATATCCGTTTCAATAAAAGGGTTTAAGAACAACGTCCGATTACTATAACGATTTATGAAAATTATGTAAATCCTCAACAGAATCAAACAGCAATTGTTCTTTGGCAATTTTACTTAACAAACCAGGTCCAATGTTACCTTTATGCTTAGCATGAATAATACAGGTTCTCATTTTTCCGTCTGATCCTGTACCCTTCCAAACGGATGTTTTACCTTGACGCTCCATATTGAGTTTCCGGCAAATTTTCTCAAGTTCATCCCAGGTAATTGTATAGCCCATTACAAATCTAAATCCGCCAGGCCGAGAACCTGGTAAAGCATCTCCCGGTTTTCATTGCAGCGAAGAATTCTGCGCAAGTACCAGTAATGGTCCCGATTTGGATTAGAGCGGCTTAAATAATAAGGAAGATCGTTGAAGTAAATTCGGGCGTAATCCTGGGCGTTGTCTAAAAAGTCTTCAATGGCTTCCTTTTTACTTTTACCTACACCGTATATTCCAGTCTCCTGGTTCCATAATGAATAGTGGTCTGTATTTCCTTCCGGTTGATCTACCCATTCGAAAGAAAAGGTTTTGGATTCACATAATTCATCCAGTAATTCTGTGGATATGAGTGAAACGGCTTGTTCATCTTTACGTTTTGCATCGGCCAGAATGATTTCTTTGCCGGTTAGGGCTTCGCGTCTTAAACTGGTTAATTTATTCTTAGCTTCACTTATAGCCAGGATCGGCATAATTTGATCATCCTTTCGCATTTCCTGCCCCCATTCTAACATATATGGCCATAATAGCTATATGTTAAACAGGAGTAAATAATGCATAGCCCTCACCTGATAAGACATTCTTTAATCAATATCATCCGTCATATCGTAAATCTTCAATTTAAACTGAAAACCTTCGTAAGCATTCAGCATCCGGCCCAAATCGTCCCACGAAAATAATTGGGCATCTATAACTACCTTATGATTTTCATTATTATCATCGTATTCATGCGAGCTTGAACTTTAAAATACCATCATGCTCATGGCCTCATCGACAAATTGAATTTTATCCCTTGAACGAGTTATAGAACTCCTTCAACTCTGCTTTCGTCTCTGCTGGAAGCTGGCTTTTCTTAATACCCTGAATAGCCCCCTCCAATGCATACAACCGATGAATACAAGCGGAAGGATCAATCGATTTTATCTTGAGCCAAGCCTGTTTACTTCCTGATTCCTTTAGTTGTTCATAGGTTGTAATCCCTACTTCATAGAGTTGCTGTTCGATAACCTTACCGATATTAAAAAGCTTGGATAAATTACCCATATTATTCACCCCGTGTAAAATTAATATTAATAAGCTCCAATATCTGGACACCTAATTTTATATCACCTTGAGGAGAACTTACCCCATCGGTTCCCGGTGCGAAAATAGCTTTATAACTTCATAAAAAGGTGGGTTCTGAACTACCGTGCCTAGTTTTATTTTCCCGTCTCTTTAGTCAGGCTCGCTGAGCTGTTTATAAAATCCAAAAAATGTTTCTCCACCTGGGTTAATTCATTTTTCAAGTTCTCTCTATACTTTTCATACTCTTCATTGGCCCTGGCTAAAGCCTCTGCATGACTTATTCTGCCGGCATGAGTTAATATTTCGTGTTCACCCAGACGTAAAAAGTCGTCCAGTTTATTAATCCAGTCCTGCATATACATCGGCTTTCTGCGTTTGGCCTGCATTTCGGCAAAATCCAGATAGGAAGATACAATTAAGTTCAGCATTTCATTTTCATCTTTGGTCAAGTAATTCTTGGCCACTTTCACATCAGCTTTCTGCGGTTTGCTTCCGGTAAAATAAGTAAGACCCATATGAGGTAGCTGCGCATTTGCACGGAGTGCTATCAATTCAGCCGCAGTATGCCCGTGAACTGCCCAGTGAATTTTATTCTGTACGGTCTGAAAGAACTTTCTAGAAGCTTCAACCCTTGGATCATAGTCAATACTCGTGGCGTAAATATCCAGGACCTTGCGCCAGAAGATTTTTTCAGAGGCGCGAATATCTCTAATTCTAGCTAATAACTCATCAAAGTAGTTACCACCACCGGCTTTCTTTAAAAGCTCATCATTCATGGTAAACCCTTTGATGATATACTCTTTCAATCTCTGTGTGGCCCATATTCTAAACTGCGTACCTCTATGGGATTTGACCCGATAACCTACGGAAATTATAACGTCCAGGTTATAATAGGCTATATTCCTTGCAACAGTTCTGTCCCCTTCATTTTGAACTGTTGCAAAAAATGCAACAGTTGAGTTTTCATCCAACTCCCCTTCTGCAAAAATGTTTTTAATATGCCTAGAAATAACTGATTTATCCCTTTGAAATAATTCCGTCATATCTTTTAAAGACAGCCAGGCTGTCTCATCTTCAAATGTGACCTCAATTTTAGTTTGGCCATCATCGGTTTGATACATTATGATTTCCGATTTGTTATTAGAATCCATACGTTAATTGCCCCCAACCATTGGTATATTAATAAACAGCCTGATATCCAATTCCCACCGGGTGTATGATCTTGCGAATCATGAATTTATGGTTCCTTTTCCGTATTCCCGCAAACTCATAAATACCATTTCTAAATGGCTCCAGGGTTATTCCCAAATACTTGGCCGCCAGTTGATTATTACATTCCCAGCAAAGTTCCATGCTTTCCCCCTGGGACGTATCAACATAAATGTCCACCTCATTTTTCCGGCACATTTGGCATTGTTTAATAGCCATATTTTTCTCCAATTCTATTATTTCTTGTAAACTTTACACTTATGAAATGGGTAATTATGTTTATTTGTTGTACTTAATATGGTAATGGGAAGTGATTACTTCTTAAAATAGCTATCAAGTACATTTTGCGTATTGATATAACTAACTTCAATTTGATGAGAATAGTCGGATAGTTCTTTGCTAAAAGTAATTACAGCAAAAAATTGTCTTTTAAACTCAATTTTTTCTTCTTCCAAAAAGTAGCAGTACACAATTTTGGGATTGTCAATTTTAGCATTATAAAATGCCATCATAATATATCTAATTATATCTTGATCATTATTGATATTCATTCCAAATATCACTACTTCCGATATACTATAAGTGGTAATAGCACCATTAATAGCATCATAGGCCATAAGAAGTTTTTTATTAGGTCGTTTATTGCATGCTGTTACTGCCACCCCATAATGTCCAGCAATAGACGGTGTTAAATGTCCAAAAGCTGACGGACGTAGTGACCGAGAAAATTAGCCCCGTAGGGGGCAGGGAGAATTAACTCAATTCTCCCTGAACAACAAACTTCACCATGTGATCATCAATAATATTTCGATTGTTTTGTGCTCCGTATATCAGACAATGGGTACAAACCTTGTTGACCATTCTGGCAGCCCCACTCGAAAACTTAAATATCTCATCTACAGCATTATCCGAAAAAATATCATGGTCGGCACCGGCATAAACCAGGTGCGTTT
>JAAYCQ010000279.1 GCA_012729715.1 Syntrophomonadaceae bacterium | reverse complement strand
TATCGATGAATCTCATAATTTTAAAAACGATGCCGAAGGCAAGCACGATGACGACGGCCAATTCAAATACAGCCGCTATGGCCGCTTAATGAACAAGATAATTAAAGAAGGAGTGCCTACCCGGGTATTACTTCTTTCCGCTACCCCGGTAAACAACAATCTAAAAGACTTAAGAAACCAGATATTCCTGATAACCAAAGGGGAAAACACCGGATTAAAGGAAACGGCCGGAATTAAAGATATTACTTTAACCATGAAAAATGCCCAGACTCAGTTTAACATTTGGGCCAATCGCAAGAAGAATACTACCCGCGATACGCGCACCCTTTTGGAACGGTTGGATTCATCCTTTTTTAAACTTCTGGATGAACTGACTATCGCCCGTTCCCGTAAGCATATAACTGACTTTTACAATATAAATGAAATAGGCAAATTCCCAGATCGTAATAAAGTCATCTCTCTTTCCCCTGGTATTGACTTGAATAAAGAGTTCCCATCCTATGACCAATTAAATCGGGAGATTTCCGCCTACAAACTTAGCCTGTTCAAACCCTCAGCTCACATCAAAGAAGAGTTCCAAGAATATTATCGGCAATTAGAGTCGGCCTCCGGTTTCGATTTTCGCCAGGCCCAACGTGAAGATTATCTGATTGGCATGATGAAGGTCAACTTTCTAAAACGCCTGGAAAGTTCAGTTGACTCCTTCAGGATTTCCCTCGACCGAACCATTACAAAAATTAACGATCTGGAGGAAAGAATTGAGGAATATCAGAAACATGCTAAAGGTGATGATACCCTGGAAGAAAGCCTGACCGATTTACCGGAAGAAGATGATGAGGAAATGGCAGAAGCTGCGGAAAAGTGGAAGGTAGGTAAAAAACTAAGATATGACCTTAAGCATCTAAACTTAAACGCATGGGTAAAAGAACTGCAACACGATAGAGTTCAGCTGGAATATCTGTATAAAGTATCATGTGAAGTCAGCCATGACCGGGATGAAAAACTGGCCTTATTAAAAAAGACTATTCAGGACAAAATAGCCAACCCCATAAATATCTGGATAGAACCTGATAATACAGAGATTCCCAATAAGAAAATCATTATATTTACTGCTTTTGCCGATACTGCCTATTACCTGTATGATGCCCTGGTAGATTGGGTACGCCAGGAACTTAAGCTGCATATTGCCGTAGTTACGGGAGGAAACCGAAATAATCAGACCACCTTTATGCCCAAAGGCTATAAGGGGCAGAGCGAGTTCAATAAGATATTAACTAATTTTTCTCCCCTGGCCAAGGGCCGGAATAAGATGCCCGAAATGCCCCAGGACGGAGAAATTGATATTCTTATTGCTACCGACTGTATTTCCGAAGGCCAGAACCTGCAGGATGCGGATTGCCTGATAAATTATGATATTCACTGGAACCCGGTACGCATAATTCAGAGGTTTGGCCGGATAGACCGAATCGGCAGCCGCAATAAAAATATTCAGTTAATAAACTTCTGGCCTACAGATGATTTGAACAAATACATTAATCTAAAAGACCGGGTAGAAGCCCGCATGGCCCTGGTGGACATTACCGCTACCGGGGATGATAACCTGCTTGACCCTGGTCAGATAGAAGAATTAATCGAAGCTGATTTAAGCTTTCGGGATAAACAACTGCTTGAGCTTAAAGATACGGTATTGGATCTGGAAGACATGGACGAAAACATATCTCTAAGCCAATTTACCTTGGACGATTTTCGGGTAGAACTGCTTAATTTTATTAAGGAGAATGAACGTTTACTGCGGGAAGCCCCTTTAGGTCTATATGCCAATGTCCCTTCACCCGCTGGCGATTACGCTCATTTGGCTGATTATTCCCGCCTGGATACTAAGAATGCTGGTGTTATGAAACCCGGAGTAATCTTCTGTCTTAAACAGAATAGTGATAAGCAGGAAAATGAAGTGGTAAACCCCCTGCAGCCATACTTCTTAATCTATATGCAAAACGATGGCAAACTGCGTTTCAACTACACCCATGCCAAACAAATCCTGGAGGTTTACCGGATTCTATGTTCCGGCAAAAACCATCCCCATGATATACTTTGCACCCTCTTTGACGATGAAACCGCAGGGGGTACTAATATGGAAAAATATAATGAACTCCTGCAGCTATCTATAACCGAACTGATGAAGATGTTTAAGAAGCGTAATTTAAGGCAACTGCAATCTGGGCGCGGCGGCATTCTTGTTTCACCAGAATCCCGGCCTGAGTCTGCTGAAGCCTTTGAACTGGTTACCTGGTTGATTATTCATTAAATATATCCAAGAACGGGGTGGGTTATATGACAACACGGGAAGAAATAACCGCTGCCTTACTGCAATTTGCTGAGGCCGACCTTTATGATGCGGGGATAAACCTTTTCGATGTACTGGGGTACAATACCAGCCGGACGGACAGGCTGGATGAGAATACCTTTAACGGTTTTGCCGAGATGTTTATTCAGGATAGGACTGAATTTAGGGCCGACAAAGCCCTGACTGATGAATGGGCTCAGGTAGAGTTTTTATTTCAATTAACTGAGTCAGAGATGACTTCCGAAGTCGGTTTATTTGACACCAAAGAGTTTAACGGGACTATTATGGAAAGTTATGCTTTTTTTGCTGTAGAACTTAAAGGTGAAACCTACACCCGCAGTCAACTAGCCCAGATAACCCGGGAATTTAATAAGCTTTTCAAGATGCCAGCGATGTTAGTTTTTAAACATGGACTAATGCTTACTCTGGCGGTAATCAATCGCCGACTGCATAAAAGGGATAACACCAAAGATGTATTGGAAAAAGTAACTCTCATTAAAGACATCAGACTTAATAAGCCCCACCGGGCGCATGTGGGAATATTGTTTGATTTGTCTTTTGACGAGTTGCTTCGAAAATATAGCTTTAGTAGTTTCATAACCCTTCATGATGCCTGGACAAACTGCCTTGATACCAAGGAATTGAATAAACGTTTTTATCAAGAGTTGGCCAACTGGTACTTCTGGGCTATGGATAAAGTAATTTTCCCCGATGATATCGAGAAGAACGAGGATATTCGTAATGCTACTAGCCTTATACGCCTGATTACCAGAATAGTTTTTGTTTGGTTCATAAAAGAAAAGGGTTTGGTACCGGATACACTCTTTAACCAAAATAGTCTGACCGCAATCCTTAAAGACTTCAATAAAAACAATAAATCACATAACTATTACCACGCTATATTGCAAAACCTGTTCTTTGCCACTCTTAATCAAAAAATGGACGAAAGGGTCTTTGCCAAAGATGCTGGTTACCCCGCCAATAGAAATGAATATGGGGTTAAAAACCTGTTTCGCTATGCCAACAAGTTTACCATTACCGAAAAAGAAGTTCTGGCTCTGTTTACAGATATACCATTTTTAAATGGCGGTTTGTTTGACTGCCTGGACAAAGAAGATGAGAAAAGTAAAGTCATATATGTAGATGGCTTTTCCCGCGAACCTAAGAAACAGGCAATAGTTCCAGATTACTTGTTTTTTAATGAGGAACAGGAAGTTGATTTAAATGAAATATATGGAACCAGGAACAAAAAATATCGCGTAAGAGGTCTGATAAATATTCTTGACAGATATAAATTCACCGTAACCGAAAACACCCCACTGGAAGAGGAAATAGCTCTTGATCCAGAATTATTGGGTAAAGTATTTGAAAACCTCCTGGCCAGCTACAACCCGGAAACCCAGACCACAGCCCGTAAGCAGACTGGCTCCTTCTATACCCCGCGAGAGATTGTCAATTATATGGTGGATGAATCGCTTCGGGCCTACCTGCAACAAAAGCTTGAGGAAAACGGATACCCCGATTGTGAAGACCAGCTCCGCGAATTACTAAGCTATTCAGAAAATCCTAATCCCTTTGATGATAATCAAACCAACCTGCTGATTCAGGCCATAGATAACTGCAAAATACTGGATCCTGCCTGCGGTTCCGGTGCTTTTCCGATGGGTGTATTACTGAAGTTGGTGCATTTACTGCAAAAGCTAGATCCAGAAAACCAGAAATGGAAAGAACATCAGCTAGAAAAGGTGGAAAAGTTAATTATAGATGCTGAAACGATAACTGATTCAACCGTACGTGAAAAGGTAGTCCGTGATCTCCAGCAAACTCGGCAAGACATTGAAGAATCCTTTAATGTTGACAATAACGAACTGGATTATGGTCGTAAACTGTATCTTATTGAAAATTGTATTTATGGTGTTGATATACAGCCTATTGCAGTACAGATTGCCAAGCTGCGATTCTTTATTTCTCTAATTATTGACCAAAAGAAACAACCTTCTAAAGAGAACCTGGGTATTCGTTCTCTACCTAACCTGGAAACCAAATTTGTAGCAGCTAATACACTCATTGAACTAGAAAAACCAGCCGTACAGGGCATGCTGAGAAACCTGGAAATTGAAAAGCTGGAACAAGAATTGAAGGAATTACGCCATCAATATTTTAACGCCAGAACCCGGAAAGAAAAGCTTCAATACCAGAAGAAAGATAAAAAATTGCGTCAGGAGATTGCTAAGCTTCTTATCAATGATGGTTGGGATAACCATACAGCTGAGCAATTAGTAGACTTCAATCCTTATGACCAGAACATCGCTTCTTCTTTTTTTGATTCGGAATGGATGTTTGGGGTTACTGATGGTTTTGAAGTTGTCATAGGGAATCCACCGTATGTCAAAGAATACACGAATTCATCTATTTTTCAGCCATTAAAGGAGAGTCCATATTACCAAGGAAAAATGGATTATTGGTATTTCTTTGGATGCGAAGGAATTGATTTGCTTAAATCAACTGGAATTGTAGCATATATAGCCCCAAATAATTGGATTACCAATGCTGGAGCATCAATTTTGAGAAATAAAGTTTTAACTGAAACTGTAATTCGAACTTACATTGATTTTGGCAATTATAGAGTTTTTGATACAGCTGCAATACAGACAATGGTATATATCTTAAAGAAAAGCCAAGAAATGATAAATTCATATAAGTTATTGTATTCTAAATTAAACGTAGAAAACATCTCAGAAAGCGTTTTATATGATTTTTTATATAATAGTAAGCCTAGTGATATTTATGAAAAGCGTCTTATTGAATTTTGTCCAACTATGTATTTTGATAAATATATAAATTTTAGCAATGATACTTCAATGTCGGTCCTAAACAGCATAAAAAGAGCGAAAAGTACTTATTTATCAAATAAAGAAATTGCGCAAGGAATTGTAGCTCCACAAGAAAATTTAAATAAAGCAAATCAAAAACTATTGGGAACAAATTATTTTCAAGGAGAAGGAATTTTCGTCTTAACGAATGACGAAGTTAAAAGTCTGAACATACCCGAAAAAGAAAAAAAACTAATAAAGCCATTTTATACTGCGGAACAAATAAGGCGATATAAAGCTAATCCAAAGAACGAATATAATATAATATATACAAAGTCAGATATTAATCGTCGTATTCATAATTATCCTGTAATCAAGCGCCATTTAGACAGATTTTCTTCCATTATTACGTCAGATAATAAGCCATATGGATTGCATAGAGCAAGAAATGAAAAATTTTTCATCGGGGAAAAAATAATTTCGGTTCGAAAATGCACAAAGCCTGCATTTTCATATGTAGATTTTGATGCATATGTTTCTCAAACATTCTATGTTATAAAAAGTAGGCGGTTTAAAGCCAAGTATCTTGTAGGTATTCTTAATAGTAAAGTTGTAGAGTTTTGGTTACTGAATATGGGGAAAATGCAAGGAAATAATTATCAAATAGACAAGGAACCTCTTACCAATATACCTATTGCAATTCCTGCACCCGAAAAGCAACAACAAATTATTAATCTGGTAGAGAATATACTGACTTCAGAAGAATTTGACACTTTTGACCTTGAAAACAAAATTGACCAATTGGTGTATGGGCTTTATGGACTAACTGAGGAAGAGATAAAGATTATTGAGGAGGCTTTAGTAAAGCATGTTTGATAATCGGATGGGTTATTCAAGATCAGGAGTTTGTAATTTGTAAAACCATTTTAGAAAAGATAACGAAATTCTTATTAACATGACTATAGAATTAAACAATTTGTGAGGAGGCGACATTATGGAAAATAATGTAAATGAATTGAAAAGAGCCCTAATTAATTCAAATTGGCCTAAATGTATTGATTTGGCAAACGAGTTACTTAGTATTGGTACTCCGGATGCAAAAGAAGCTTTGATTGAAGGATTAAAGGTTAAAAGGCATCATGTAAGAACTGCTTCTATCAAAGCCCTTGTAGGATTCAACGATAAAAGCGTGGCAGTGTTGTTAGAAGAATTTCTTTCTGACCCGGCTTACGAAACTAGGATAGAGGCTAAGAAGGGTATAAAAGCTCTTACTGGAAGAGATGTTAAAACTTCAAAAGGTGAATAACTATATGGAGTTAGTATAAGTTTTAATGGGAAAAACTTAGAATTTAGATAAAAATAAGGCCTAATCGGAAAGACACTAAAAACCAATAAAAAAATTATACCTTCGAACTTATGATTAAAATCATCAAGTAACGTAGCAACAGCCAGAATGCAGGAGATAGAAAAAGTACAAATAAGCAAAGGCAAGAAATAGATGGTTCAATTAAAAGGAGGGACAATCCGGTGGACTTACTGCAAATGGTTAAAATCATCAGAGAGTTCTTTCCGGAAAAGGCGGTAGAACTATCCGAAACCCTGGAACTGTTGCGAGACACCATGGACGATACCCGGCAGGATATTAAAAAACTGCTTGATCTACTTTTTGACCAGGGGCAGCATGATGAAATGATACCGCACATTCAACTGGCAGCAGCTATACTCGAATACATGGGCCGGGTACAGGAAGTACACGCAGCTCTGGAACTGGAAGAGCAGGTAATGGTCGAAAATGGCGCAGAAGAGGAACCGGGACTGCCGAATTATCAGGCTTATGCCGTTGATTCACAGATAGTCCATAACCTGCATGAAGACTTTACATATACTAGACCGGCTGCTTTTGAATTTAACGGTAAACGGGTCGAAGTGCGTACCTGGCAACAGATGTTGATTAAGACCTGCGAAATACTTATGACCCTGGACCGGGAACGTTTTATTAACTTTGAAAACGACCCCACTATGCGGGGGCGCAAAACAAAGCTTTTCTCCACTAATCCGGCCAATATCAGGAATCCGCACAAACTACAGGATAGCGAACTCTATGTGGAAACTAATCTAAGCGCCAACTCCATGCGCAACCTGATAATCAAGATGCTGCAAAAATACAACCTCAAACCCTCGGAGTTTAAAGTGTTCTTGCGCGCCGACTACACTAGTCTGCATTAAGGAGATGTTTAAGACATACCATGGAGGATAATCAGCGGCGGTTTTGCTAAAATCGGGGAAGGTATTGTCACTTGCCCTTGCATATAGTACCATAATTTTAGGTGGGATATAGTGAGCAAACTGGAAAAGCTTTTGGAGAAAATTAAGAATAACCCCAAACAGGTACGATTTGAAGAGCTAGATAAAATCCTTACCCGTGCTGGATTTGAACGACGGCAATCAGGCAAGGGGACCAGTCATTATATCTATAAAAAAGGAGCACGCATGATTGCTATCCCTTTCCGTCAACCGCATATACTAGAAACGTATGTAATTGCAGCTGTTAAGTTGTTAGAGGAAGATTCCCGTGAGAAATAAGATTACGCCAGGGAGGTTGTTTTGAATGGCTGATAAAGATTTTGAGTATTATCTTTCTTTACCTTATAAAATCGTTTTATATCCATCCCCGGAAGGAGGATATGCCATAGAAATACCAGAGCTGCCTGGGTGTCTAACACAGGGTCAAACCATAGAAGAAGCTATGCTTATGATCGAAGATGCAAAAAGAGCCTGGATAGATATTGCTCTGCAGGATGGAGAATTTATTCCGGAACCAGATTCCATTAACAATTATTCCGGTAAACTCAATATACGTATTCCCAAATCACTGCACAAATCTTTGGCTGAACGGGCAAAGCAAGAAAAGGTTAGCCTGAACCAGTTTATACTGCATAAACTCTCAGCTAAATCGTAGCTGCTTTGAAACGTCGGGAAATTATGGTAGAAGCTAAAGCTTACTGAATTTCAGAGACCTGGCCCCCAAGCCCGGTCTTTTTTAAATGTCGATGAAAAGTTGATTAAAATTCAAATGAAAAAGAGGAATTTTTAAATCTATATAGAACACCTGTTCTATATAGATTTTCTATTTAACCCGGGGAAAAGAGAAAAAGTATTAAAGCAGAGGGGGACAAGTTTTATGGCGGATATCAAGTTTGAAATCATCAGAACTTTGGGAGTGCTCTCGGAGGGCACCAAAGGGTGGCAAAGGGAAATTAACCTGATTAGCTGGAATGACCGTAAGCCGAAGGTGGACATTCGCGATTGGGCACCGGAGCATGAGAAAATGGGGAAGGGTATTACTTTGAACAAAAAGGAGTTGCTACTACTAAAAGAACTGTTAAATGGTATGGATTTGGAATCATTGGTGATAGAATAAGAAGAAGGGCAATTGACAATAAAGGTGAGTGATTACATTGGTGCCTATTATTTCATTTGTAGGTAAGCATAATTCGGGTAAGACTACCTTGCTTGTTGGTATTATAAATAAATTGAAACAGCGGGGGATTAAAACCGCGGTAGTCAAACACGCCCATAATGGCCTTGATTTACCCGGAAACTTTGATTCTGACCGGTTATTTGTTGCTGGTGCCAGTATCGTTTATGCCTCCTCTCCGGAATTTTCGCTTGCTTACCGTAGGAATCAGGAGGAGTGGGGCATAGATCAAATATATGCTCAAATTGCCGGTGATGTTGACCTGGTTATTACGGAGGGTTTTAAAGGGCAAGATTTTCCTAAAATAGAGGTACTGCGGCGAGAAGTTAGTACCTCTACATTGGAGATAACTAATGTACTTGCACGGGTTACAGATTTTCCCCTGGAAGACTCTGTACCAACTTTTAGCTTCGATCAGCATGAGGAGATAACTGCCTTTATCCTGGAATATTTTAAGATGAAGTAAATAACATAATGCAATCGCTCTTCCACAAGCTTAAAATTACAATTTCAATCCCTCGGTTGCAGGATCGCCAACGGAGGGATTGTCGTTTTAGGTCATCTTTTGTTGTACTTCTGTGATAAAATATAGGCGAAACCTAATTTGCCTAACTTGGTACATAGTAAGGCCTAAGGAGTAAAGAGCTGCGGTTTTCTAATTGGACTATAAAATTAGATTATGTTAATAATTAATTTCAGGCGGT
>JAAYCQ010000278.1 GCA_012729715.1 Syntrophomonadaceae bacterium | reverse complement strand
CTAGAAAAAGAAAACGCCCGGTACCCATACAAACCCCCGAGGAGAAAAAACCGATTACTATTAACCCTAACCGGATTAAGGTAAGAGATATGCGGGGGATTCTGCTCAGCGGTTGCGGATACCATGAAGATAAGAAAAAGTTACAGAGCAAATATTCCTGCCGGCGTAAAAACCGGGAGGAGGACTTGGATTAATGATTACCACTATTGCCCGGGACATAGCAACCAACGGGGGCAGAGTTTTTTATACCGGTGGTTACGTTCGCGACTATCTGCTATTAGGTGAAGCTGCCAATGGTAAGGACATTGACCTGGAAGTCTTTGGCCTGGATAAGGCTAAATTGATTTCGGTTTTATCAACTTATGGGCAACCCATAGAGGTAGGCAAATCCTTTCCGATAATAAAAATCAGCCATCATCCAGAATGGGATTTTACCTTGCCGGAAACGCCGGAGGTCAGCTATCAGGAAGCTTGTGCCCGGCGCGATTTTACTATCAATGCTATGATGATGGATGTTTTAACCGGAGAGATACTTGATTTTTTTGATGGGCAGGAGGACCTTAAAAACAAGCTTATCCGCCATACCACGGATCAAGTATTTGTAGATGACCCGCTGCGGGCCTATCGGGCAGCACAATTGGCGGCCCGGTTTGGCTTTAGCATTGACGCTGCAACCCTGGAATTGATGAAACAAAATAATTTGGATAATATTAAACCGGAACGGATATTGGAAGAATTGCGCAAATTACTGCTTTTGGCTCCTCAGCCTTCGCTGGGACTAAGCTACATGCAGGAAACCGGGATACTGGAACGCCGGCACCCCATGCTTTTCCGGTTATTAGGTTGTGAACAATCCCCTCTTAACCATCCCGAAGGCGATGTTTGGCAGCATACCCTGCAAGTAGTAGATATCTGTGCCTCCCTTAAAAACCAATCCCAGGACCCGGAAGTGCTAATGTTTGCTGCCCTCCTTCATGACCTGGGCAAACCAGCTACCACCTTTACCCGCAATGGTAAAATTACTGCTTACGGGCATGACCTGGAGGGCGAAAAGCTGGCCCGTATTTTTTTAAACCAGTTAAATGCCTCCAAAAACCTGATTGCAGGTGTAGAAAAACTAGTCAGAGAGCACATGCACCCGGTTTTACTGTATAAAAGCCGGGAACAGGTAAGCGACAAGGCTATCCGAAAACTAGTTAACCGGGTCAATGTCAGGGAGTTATTACTGCTGGCCGAAGCTGATTTTAAGGGCAGAGGTAAAGAGCGGGATTTCGAACCGGTGCAGGAATGGCTAATGGACAGGATATCTCGCCTGGGATTGGACCCGGAACAGGGGATTACACCTTCTGTACAAGGAAGGGATTTAATTGCCCTGGGGCTGAAGCCCGGTACCGACTTCCGCAAAATCCTGGACCAGTGTTTTGAAATGCAACTGGAAGGCAAATCCCGCCAGGAGATTCTTGACCAGGTAAAAGAAAGCCTATCATAAGTTGTTACCCGGAATCCACGAAAAAATAATAAGATAAGCAAGCTGGCATTAGTTAATAAATACAAATATGTTAAAATAAACAATGGAGTTGCCGTTTGGCGGTTCGTCACTTTCCCGTGAGGGGAGGTGATGCCTATGATTACATATAGCGAATTGTTCCAATTCTGCCTGGTAATTGTGGGAATTATTTCTCTGTGCATAATGTTCAGAAAATAACGAAACCGCCTTTTGAGTAAAGCGGTTTCTGGAAAGATTTCGGACTAGCCGCCAAGCCAAAAGCGGCAACTCCTTTATTAATGGTATGATAACATGCAAAAAATTATACGTCAACGGAACAACCAAACAGGAGGGTATCATTATGTTAGTTACAGCAATGACTGACTTTATATTATTATCATCACCTGCGCAATGTTGCTATCAGACGTAATGGATTAATCAATAAATCTAGCGCATGGTTAATATGGGTAACCGCAATATCTGCATTGGTCAAAGTTGCTATCGAACATCCTTCCTCACCAATAACAACTATGGACAGCCGGGCCAGCTTAAACATCTCCACATCATTATTACCGTTACCTACAGCCACTACTTCGGACAACTCAAACGATGATACAAAATCCGCCTTATCTTTGGTGCCATTGTCAGAACTTACAGTAAACATCTTAATTCCTAACTCTTGGGCTACTTTGGCTCCCGTTCCAAATGTATCGGCAGTTAGCAAATAAATGTCCATTTCGTTCTTTAATTTTTCAATCCGTTGGGAAACCCCTTCCGGCAGTGAGCCATCAACTGTAAGGGTTCCATTCATGTCCAGAACTAAATGCTGCAGTTGAAAAGTTTCACCGTCAGGAATAGTTATAGTTATCATGGTAGCTCCTTTCTTCGCTTTGCTCTTTCTGTTGCTAGTCACCCTTAATATATTTATGCAGTTCCCCCTTGCGTGGCAGACGGCCGGCTATTTTCACCTCACCATCTATTACCAGAGCAGGGGTTACCATAACTTTGTAGGCCATAATTTTTGAAATGTCCTTTACTTTTGTTACATCTGCAGCCACATCTAATTCCG
>JAAYCQ010000277.1 GCA_012729715.1 Syntrophomonadaceae bacterium | reverse complement strand
TGCTGGTATTACTAGTCGAACAGGGAGTGGAACTGGGGGATATCTTTGCGGAACTAAAATCACGGCGCTAACTGATAAGTGAAATAATTAGCCATGTCTGCTATGCATACGCAACCACGCATGAAAAGGTAGATGGGGTTAGGTTAATCCGCGAAATCTGCGTCTGTTCCCCGGTCTGTTTTCTTACTAACTTGAGGGGGCGTTGTCCCCCTGTTTTATTTTACGCAGGCGGATGAGGTCAATACGCATACCATCCATCCTGACTATTTTTAAATTAATATGGCCTTCGGTTATTTCATCACCCTCCTGAGGGCTTTTACCCAATTTACCCAGTACATATCCGGCCAGGGTGTTATATTGATCCTCATCATCCAGGGGTAGCTTGAAAAGCTCAACCGCATCATCTATAGACATACGACCACTGGCCAGTATGGTACCATTTTCTTCTACTATATATTCGGGTTCTTCATGGTCATATTCATCCTGAATGTCACCCACCAATTCCTCCAGTACGTCCTCCAGGCTTACAATACCTGCGGTGCCTCCATATTCATCTATTACTATTACCAGATGCTCCCTCCGTTTTTTAAACTCGGCCAGCAATTTGTCCAGGGGCATACTTTCCGGTATAAATACTGCCTCTCGTTTAATCTCACTCAGGTTTTCTATTCTATCATTAAGATACATTAAGTCTTTAATATTTATTACACCGACAACCTCATCGGGGTTACCATCAATCAAAGGGAAACGAGTATGCCCGGACTTGCGAGCTATCTCTATATTACTTTGCAAATCCAACCCTGTATCCAAAAAAACTACATCCGGTCGGGGAACCATTATTTCCTCAGCCACTTTTTCTTCGAAACGGAAAACATTTTCTAATAGCTCTTGCTCAGTAGCATTTATTTGCCCGCTCTTATAACTTTCACCAATAAGGATACGCAGTTCCTCTTCACTGTGAGCTACTGCGCTATCACTGGGGGGCTCAAAACCTAAACGAGTGATAAACCAGTTGGCAGTTCCGTTAAGAAGTACTACCGCTGGGTAGAATATACGGTAAAAAAACTGCATAGGCCGGGCCAACCCAAGAGCAATGTTTTCAGCCTTTTGAATAGCCAGGGACTTGGGTGCCAATTCACCAAAAACAACATGTATGAAGGTAATCAAGGAAAAGGCAACTATAAAAGAAATAGATGTAATCAGAGCCGGAGAACCAAGTCCCCATTTGGTTAGCAGAGGTTTTAGCAATGAGGCTACTGCCGGTTCTCCCAGCCAACCCAAACCTAAACTGGATAGAGTGATGCCCAACTGACTGACCGAAAGATATGCATCCAGGTGGTTAACACACTGGTTAGCCGCACCTGCTTTACGATCACCTTCCGCTATTAACTGGGTCAGGCGGGTGGGACGAACCCTGACAAACGCAAACTCAGCGGCTACAAAAAGGGCATTAAGGAAAACCAGGCCCAGGGCAGCCAAAATCTTAAGTATAGCAAGGGTGATATTTATTGTAATGCTATCCATTTTATTTTCTCCTCTTATCAGGTAATTTGGCCTCAACTATAAAAAAGTTTCATTAATAAGTATTTAAACCCATAGAATTATACGAGGCACTACCAAAAAATCCAGTACCGGAAATATTAATATTATGCCCAATAAATATAATCTTGGCAAATTTTGCAGGGCACAAATTGTTTTAAAATTATGAACAATCAGGACTTTGTATTTAATTACAGTTATGGTAAACTAACCAACTAGAGAGTTATATTGGCATTGGGGAGGGTTTAATTATGCAGTTTTCTATTAGGAATAAACTCCTGTTTATTACCATTACAATACTACTGGTATTTGGTGCGACATCATTTTTCTATACCATAAATACGGTAAACAATTTGGCCCTTGAAGATTTCATGGAAAAACTAAAAAGCGATTCCCATTTGGGATATTCTTTTCTCGATTTATATTATCCTGGAGACTGGGAGGCCAAAGACGGCAAGCTATTTAAAGGTGGCCACCTTATCAACGGAGATACGGTTGTGGTTGATAAGATCAGGGAGCAGACCGGTTCTGTAGCAACCATATTCCTGGGTAATACCAGGGTGGCTACCAATGTGATTAAAGAAGGTAAACGAGCCATCAATACCCAGTGTGCCCCCGAGGTAGAAGAGAGTGTTTTGCGAAAGGGGAGTACATATAGTGGTGAAGCCGAGGTAGTAGGTGTTACCTATGAAACCCTTTATACTCCCATTCGTAATGCTGAAGGCAAAATAATCGGCATGTGGTTTGTAGGTGTTGAAAAAACTCGTTTGCAAACTGTAACCCGGGATATTCAACTGCAATCAGCCTTAATATCCGGCCTGATGTTACTGCTGGGTTTCCTTTTCATGTATGGTTTATCCCGCTCATTCGCCCGGGATATTGAAAGCCTCCTGGTTTCTATTAAAGAGGTATCCCGGGGTAATCTCGGGACTAAATTTGATAGTCAGAGTAAAGATGAGATTGGCCAAATAGCCCGGAGTCTTGATTTTACTGTAAAAGCTACCAGTCATGTTCTGGCCGATATTAAAGAACGATTTGTCCAGGTACAGAGACTGGGGCAACAACTGGCTACAAATAGTAAAGACATAGATGAAAACGTTACCGAGGCCTCAGTTGCAACCCGGGAAATTGCTGCCGGAACCCAGGAAATATCTGCTGCTATTGAACAGATAAACGCCTCCGGACAGGAGATTAATTCAATGGTACATGAACTGGCCCGGCAATCGGAAGAGGGAAAACTACAGGGCTTGGAAATAGAAAATAGGGCTTTGGAGGTACAGCAAAAAGCACAGGTATCTATAGAAAAAACTACCGGTTTATATGAGAAAATTCGGGGTGATATTGTTAAGGCTATAGAAGAAGCCAGAGTAGCTGAGCAGATTAGTCACCTGGCCCAAAAGATTTCCGGAATTGCTGAGCAAACTAATCTGTTAGCTTTAAATGCTGCCATAGAGGCGGCACGGGCGGGAGAACATGGCAAGGGTTTTGCCGTGGTAGCCAATGAAGTACGGAAACTGGCGGAAGACTCGGCTCAGACGGTTAATGATATTAAACTATTAACGGCACAGTTACAGGCATCCATTAATAATCTGATTAATAATTCCAATGGCCTGCTGGATTTTATTAACAAGATTGTCATTCGTGATTATGGCATAATGGGCAAAATAGGGGAACAATACTTTGATGATTCCCGTATATTTCATAATCTTACCTTCAATTTCCAGGAAAATATTAACATGGTGGTAAAAGCTATGGCGGAAATTAATTCTTCCATTGAGGCTACCTCAGCTATTGTAATAGAATCCTCTCATGGTTCCCAATCTATTGCCGATAATGCAGCCAGGATTGCTGAATTAACCCCTGATCTGAAGCGCGTAGCAGAAGAACTGGAAGCTAACATGCAGTCAGTCGAACAGTTAATCACGAGGTTTAAATTATAATAACTATCTCAATAAGCGGCATAAAATGTAAATAATAATAAGTTATTGTTAAAAACGCTACAAAAAGGTAGTATTAGGGCATAATGGTTTTTACTGCAAAGCATGCTTAAGATGATGGTTGCAATAATCATAGATAATATGTTTTATATGGAGAAACAAGAAGTTACCGAAGTTAATTCTTTAAGGTGGCTTCTTCGTTTATTTAAAAAATATGATTGATGATTTTTCAAGCAAAGAAGAAAATAACAATTTATATATTGAATGCACTGATGCCCAACAACCCACCAGTTATATTACTATGAAAATAGTGGCCTTTCTAAATGCCCGCCATTATATGGTATTTGCTGATAAAAAGGGTAAATCCCATGGGCATTCCTGGCAATTACAAGCTGAAGCCAGAGTTCCGGTTAAATATAATTCCTTTATTAAATTTGAGGATTTGGACAAGCTCCTTAATAAACTCCTGGCACCATATCAAAGAAGTATTTTAAATGAAGTCCCACCATTCGACAGTATTGAACCTCTTACCGAAAATATCTCTGTATATTTTTTTAATTCCCTTTCTAATGCCCTGAATAATCTGGATGTTGATTTGGTCAAGCTTTCCGTGTGGGAAAACCCCACCAAGGGAATCGAGATAACACAGCGGTTGCCGCAGTATTTTTCCAGTGGGGATAATAAAACAGTTCCGGTTTCAGTAATAGAAAAGACTTTAAAAGAAGCAGCACTCGGTATAGATAATGACAATTCACTTTCTACTTCCTCACTCCCATCTAATCTGGAGCAGGATATTAACAAAATTAATGGAGAGATTTTATCGGGGAATGCATTGGTCTCCGAGGCACCGATCAGTACCACTGATATAATATCTGAGCACAATAACTTCTTGGAGGTTACGGATGGAGTTGATAACGAACAACAGGCAGAGTCAGAAAACGCCCCTCATTCCGGTTGGCCCGAAAGGGTTGTGGAAAGAATAACAATCCACTTAAATTTAAGGGATAATTCAGTTAAGGAACAGGTAGAACATTCTTCTTACCCCTTGTGGCAAATTGCCCTTGCCATATTAGTAATTTCGGGAGTTGCGATCTGGGCGTACTGGCCGTTGCTAAGCCCAGGCTCTCCCCACCTTTTTCAATATGGTTCAGATACATGGTGCCATTTGCTAAAAGCTAAGTTTTTGTCTCAACAGTTGCAGATAGGAGATTATTACCCGCATTTTTTCTCCTACTGGCAGAACGGAATAGAACCCTTTAGATACTGGGCACCTTTGCCATACATGATTTTGGCTTTAATAAACTTATTGGTGGGAAATATTTTCGCAAGCACAGATTATTACATAGTAGGTTGCGCCATAATTGGTGGTCTATCGTGGTTGGTTTTCAGGAATAGAATTGGCTTGCTGCCGGCTGTGCTGGGAGGGGTAATATGGGTATTCTGGATTGACAATCTTAATGTAGCCTTTACTTCAGGCAACTATCCCCGACTTATGGCTATTGCTTTATTGCCGCTACTAATTGAGTTTTTTAGCAGAACAGTTGAAAACAAGGGCAATAGAGTAAAATGTTTTCTCATCACTCTGGTATTAATCCATATCATTGTTTTGTGCCATGCTATGATAGCAGCAGTATACTGTGTTGCCTTGATGGTATTTGCTATTATACGATGGTTGGCAGGTGATATTTCGTTCAAGGGGTTGATAAATGGAGGAATAGCTCTGGCAGTAGGTGTTCTAACTTCCTGCTGGTGGTTGCTGCCTTCATTGACCGGTGGTGGATCCGGGTTTAGCAGCGAATCGATGAGTGGTAATATAATTTTTGTTCCATTTAACATATCTTTAAATCCAGCGTTTCGCTACAGTGAATTCTATTGGGGAATATGTTTGCTGGCTGTTATTCCTATATTATTATTTGGTTGGCGTCAACTTACTGGGTGGGTCAAATGCCTGTTGATAACAGGATTTCTAATGTTTCTTCTCACTATTCCTCCAATGCAACCAATACATGCTATTTTTCCTCTACATACTCTTTTATGGCCGGTAAGATTTTCTAGCTTTTGGTCTGTAGCGTTTATTATTAGCGTTTTTTCGCTAACTACTTCTATCAGTAGTTTTACGACAGCAAAATATAAGAAACTTGCTACTATAGGTATAGTAATAATAGCTTTTTTAGTTATGTCACTTGATAGTTACGGTTCTCTTCGATTATTGATTTCCTGCCGGCAACCACTGGAACCTCTGGTTGCCAATGTGGAAAGCATTCGTAAAACACCGGGATGGAAAGTGGCTACTCTGGATTTAAGTAAACTAGGGTCGTCACCTTCATACCTGTTGGCTGAAGTTGCGGGGCGAGAACAGGTATTTGGCTGGGCCTGGCAGGGAGCCAAAACGGCTCAGAATTTGATGTTAATAAATATGGCTCTGGAAAACGAATGGTATCCCTACGTTTTTCAACGTCTATCATATATGGGAACGACTGATTTAATGACATTTCAGGACGCGATTAAGAATACCGGGATGTTTGAAAAACAGGCGAACCAGGCGGGATTTAAGCAAGAGATGGTTAGCGGGGCGCTACAGCATTGGCATGGAATTGATTACCCCTACCTTACCGAATATCAAAAACAGGGTTTGGCCGTAGGTAAACACGCCAGTATTTTTGCCATGCAGTTTCCTACTCTGGAGATAGGTTCGTCGCCTAGAATAGATGACTATAGTCTGCAACAATTACAGGAATACAAAACCCTGGTTTTATCCGGAACCGCCTGGGCTTCTGAAACCAGGGCGGAGAAGTTGATAGTTCAATATGCCCGGTCGGGTGGCCGGGTGCTGGTTGATTTAACCGGTTTTCATAATGATGTAATGTCCCGGCAGACAAAATTCTTGGGGGTATATGGTGAACCTGTTGCTCTAACCCATAGAATAAGCTATAAATCTAATGCCGAATCAGGTGAACTCCGATCTTTTGCACAAAAAGAATGGCGGTGTATTATTCCCCAGGGATTGGATGGGATAGACATAGCATTTGAGCATTACGGGAATGACGCTGCACTATTGGGCCATAAAATGGTCGCTCCCAATATACCGGTATATTTTTTGGGAGCCAATCTCGGATATCATGGTTTTTTAACCCATGATCCTATTGTTGCCCGGATATTACAGGATATTTTACAAATAAGCCCAGATTTCCAGGCCCCCGAATTTTGTTATATACGTGATTATTGTTCCAGTACACAGGGGTGTACCATGACTTATAATACAGACCGGCAATTGCAAAGTATTATTCCCGTAGCGGCACTGGATGGAATGAAGGTTAATGTAGATGGGAAACCGGTTTCTACAAATATATGCGAAAATTTAATTCTTGCTATATTGCCGCCGGGGGAGCATCAGATCGAATTGGAACTGCAAAAAGCCCCAGTTTATTATTGGGGGCAATGGTTATCCTTATTATCCATTATTACTATTATATTTGTTCTAATTGGGCGTTCTGTCTACTTAAGAAATGGTGTAAAAGGGGATACAGACGTACATAACCATAGTGTTATAAATAATACCAAGGAGTAAACAATGAGCAATTTAGCTGTAACCCTGATTAATCCAGGCTTTACGTACGGTGGAGAAGTATGCACCCTTTAAAGGCAAAATGCTTAATATAGGATGTGCTGCGGGTTTTTTAATGTTGCCCAACAGAATGGTTGGGAGGTTACCGAGGTTGAACCTAGCAGATGGTTGACGGTATATTAGTTTTGCTTTAACTATGGTTGCTATCGCTGGTATTCAGTTCCTACTTTTTGCTATGTGATGTGATATGGAAAATAACCGAGATTTACGTTAGAAGTCCTAAAAATACCCTGAAAATTCTCAAAGGAGTGGATATATTGGTAAAAATACTCTTGTTACTATCCTTAGAAATAGCTTTGCTGGTATGGGGTCAGATACTTTGGAAAACCGGCGTAAACCAAATAGGAATTGTTGGACTAAATAACGTCATGGATTTATTAATATCTCCATATGTATGGTGTGGGATAGCCATTTATGGACTGGCAACACTTATCTGGATGTTTATATTATCCCGAGCTAATCTGAGTACGGTTTATCCTATGCAAAGTCTAGCTTATGTATTTGGCCTCCTGGCGGGGATTATGTTGTTTGGTGAAAAGGTCACAGCTGCAGGATGGATAGGTGTATTACTCATAATTTCTGGTGTATTTCTAACTGGTATAGGGCTGAAATAGTAAATACCAGACTCGTAATCCTATCCGAATCACTCAATTGGACGACAAGGCTGTTTCAGCTACGCTGATATGGCTGATTGTATGGACATGGGTATAACGACTGCTGGTTTCATTAGTAACAACCGACAGCGTGAAGAATGGAAACAACTGCGGTAAAGATTTTATGAATATGTTGTAGTTGATTGAGGTGATGGTGAAATAAGGACGATTGTTATAATACCCGCATATAACGAAGCTCAAAATATCGCGGAATTATTGCAACAAATAAGATCCTTGAACCGGGATTATGACGTGATAGTTATTAATGATGCTTCTGATGATAACACATCATTAATAGTTAAAGCGGCTGGTTTTCCGGTTATAGATTTGTCCGCCAATTTGGGAATTGGCGGAGCGATGCAGACCGGCTATCTTTATGCCTGTAATCAAGATTATGACATTGCGGTGCAGTTGGACGGCGATGGCCAGCATGATCCCCTTTACATAGAAAAAATAATTGCTCCAATTATTAATGGTGAAGCTGATATGGTTATAGGTTCCAGATTTATTGCGCACGACGGTTTTCAATCAACCATGCTAAGAAGGCTGGGAATAGGGTTTTTTAGAAAGTTTATTTCACTTCTCACCGGGGCTAAATTTACTGACCCTACTTCCGGTTTTAGGGCCTGTAATAAGTTGATTATTGCTCATTTTGCCCGCTATTATCCGTTTGACTATCCAGAGCCTGAAACCCTTGTAACAATGAGGCGAAATGGTTATCGGTTACTAGAAATTCCGGTAATGATGTATGAAAGGATGGGTGGTAGTTCTTCCATTCAATCACTGAAAACGCTGTATTATATGATAAAGGTTACCATGGCTATTATGATAGAGATGATAAAGAATCATGATATAGAGGGGGATACATATGATAGAAACAAGACTACAGTTGTTTCTGATAGTTATTAGTCTGACTTTTTTGATATATATTTTTTCCCTGGTCAGGAAAGAAAAACTGGAACTGAAATATACCCTGGCCTGGTGCCTAATGGGCTTAGTCCTGGTAATGATTGCCGTACAACCTCAGATTGTAGAAATAATAGCTGAACTCCTTGGTGTCGGCTTACCTGTAAATGCTGTATTTTTGCTGGGGATTTTTTGCATACTTGTTATTCTCTTAACTTTGACGGTTGCAATATCCAGAACATCAATCAGAACCAAGCGATTAATTCAGGAAATGGCTATTATGAAGTATGAAATGGATAAAAATGCCCTTTGCCAGGGTAGCCGGGATGTGGATGATAATTGCGAAATCGACTGCAAATAGGGGTTGGGAGGTATGTGTTAGAGTGTATAGCAGTATAATGAAATTTTTATGGTGTTGTTTTTTAACCATAGTATTTTTAGGGGGAATTGTTTCATTAACCTATGCCAGCCCCATCACCCTCGACGGTAAGTTTGCCGACTGGGACGGGCAGGCCTGCATGAATGATCGTGCCTATGATTCCAATCCCAGTGGGGATATTTTGAAGTTTTATTGGGCAACCAATGACAATGAAAGTAATCTTTATTTTATGATTGAACGTCGGGGCTGGGGGG
>JAAYCQ010000276.1 GCA_012729715.1 Syntrophomonadaceae bacterium | reverse complement strand
GGACTAATAGTAAACTTCCAGAACCTAAAGGCATTATTTCTCAGGAACAGGCGGGTGAAATCTTTGTTAAAGACCAAATGCTGAAACTACAGTACATTTTCCCGTCGGCGGTACAGCCTTTAAGAGGCGACCAAAAACCCCCGGCCCCTCGTTTGATCTATGCAATTAAGCACCAGTCCAATGCCATGATTGACGCTTTTACCGGCAAGCCGGTGAATGCGGAATACTTCATGTCTGAAGCAGGTGGTATGGGAGAATCGGCTAAAAACCTGAGTTTGAAACTACCTGTAGGACGGGATGAAGCCTTAAGTCTCAGCCCGGAAGAACAGCAGGAAGTTGAAAAATCAGCCGAACTTATTACTCAAGGGCAGGCGGTAGAGGCGGTAAAAAAATGGGTAACAGTACCAGATAATATGGAACTAAGGTCGGCTGGCCTGGAAAAGAACTGGAATAACCCGGGTTTAAGGACCTGGAATCTTAACTGGCAATTAACATCAAAAACATCCTATGGTAATCTGTGGGCACAGGTTAATGCCGCCAATGGTGAACTACTAAGTTTTTATCTTAATTTGCCTCCGGTAGAAGGCACAGCACCGGCTATAGGAAAGGATGAAGCCCAACAAATAGCTGAACGTTTTGTTAAGGGAATCCAACCCCAGCGCTTACAAGAAACTAATATTTATAATGATAGTTTGCAGGATAATTCCCCGGAAAACGATAGCTGGTCGTTTAATTACCTGCGCCTGGTCAATGGTACCCTATGCCCGGATGATGGCATCAGAATTACAGTAGATGCTAAACGCAAACAGGTTTCCAGTTATAGTCTGGACTGGACCGAGGCCAGTTTTCCGTCAACCACCGGGATCCTGGGGACAGATAAAGCCAATGAAGTCTTTCTCCAAACTATTCCTTTAAAATTAAGGTATACCTTCATTCAAAAACCGGGAGAACAGCCCCAGGTTAAATTGGTATATTTTCCGGAATCCAAAGACGGATTAAGCATTTTGGATGCAAAAACTGGCCAGGCCCTTTATCAGAACGGTCAATCAGTATCCGACAAACCCCAATCTTATGTTTTTAATGATATAGAGGGGCATTTTGCCCAGAAAGAAATATCCCTGCTGGGGCAGGCGGGTATTTTCGGTGAGTACGGCAATAGTTTTCATCCTGATGAGAACATAACCTTACGATCACTGCTAAAGGCTATGCTGGCTTCTAAAGAAGGTGTCTATGGAATTGGCAAGATTGATGACCAGGAATTAATCAACCGCTGTCAGAGATTAGGTTGGATTAAAGAAGGTACTGATTTAAATAGTCAGGTTAGCCGTGACAACCTGTCTTTGCTGATGCTGCGCTTCCTGGATATAGAATACCTCACCCGGGTAGAAGGAATATACCAGGTACCTTATCAGGATGCAGCGCAGTTGTCCGCGATTTCCAAAGCTGCTGCGGCTATTACCTGGGGACTGGGGATTATAAAAGCTGATGGTAAAAACTATAACCCGGCTCATATAGTTAGCAGGGGCGAGGCCGCCGCCGCCCTGGTACACACCCTGGCGGTCAATACCCGGCCGTAAGGGATGAGGCGCAAGGCGTAAGGTGTGGGGCAGACCCATGTGTCTGCCCGCGGTTTGGCAGATACGTGATTTACCAACCCATCTGTGGAGGCAGTCCGAGGGCGAACACACGGGTTCGCCCCTACAGATTAAGTGATCCCTGAAAGAAAGATGGATTCATCAAGCCATTTTTATAGGTAGATGCGTATGCCCTGTAGGATATGGCCCCTTACCCACGGGTTAGCGAGCAGAGGCTTCCTGGCGTTCCTGACGGTACAGCAAAATACAGCATACTGCTCCCAGCGTGGCGATGGTTACCAAAAATAGCAGTCCACCAACATAGCTGCCGCTAACCTGGATTAACCAACCCATAATGAAAGGCGAAACGGCTGACAACAGATTTCCTAGTCCACTGGCTATTCCGGAACCAGTTACCACTAAATGTGCTGGTAACATTATCTGCATCATTGCCCATACGGTAGGATAAACAAATTCGTTAATGCCTACTGCCAGGGCCATAAACACTACTGCTCCAATTGGTGATGGCACCAGGGCAATACCCATGGTAGCCAGAGCTACACTGATCAAGGCAACTATTCCAATAATACTTCGGAACTTAACCCGGTCTACCATTCTACCTCCGATAAGAATCCCTATTGCTGCCACCGCATAGGCCAGGGATATATAACCCGCCATACCGCTCATATCAAAATTCCGAGCCTGCACCAAATATTGGGGCATCCAGGTCATCAGGCCCCACCAACTGCATAAAAAGGCGGTATAAATAACTGTCAGCAACCAAAAAGGAGTATTTCTTAGCAGTTCCCTTACCCCACGGTTATCTGCAGTAAAATTCTCGATTTTCTGGTCATCCCGGTTATAGGAAACTATATACTGGGCTTCTTGCGTCGATACATAAGGATTATCATCAGGCTGGTCAGACACCCAGCGCAACCCGAGCGGTATAACCGCCAGCAGACCTAACATTCCGGGAATAAAAAAACTATATTCCCAGCCCAACCCACCACTTATCCAGGAATAGAGCGGTAGGGCCACTATAAGTGCCAGGCAGCCGCCTACCCCAATAACGGCATTAGCAGTACCTCGTTCCTGCGGGGGAATCCAGTTTTTAACCAGCAGACTTAGATTAGGATGATAAATACCATGAGCTAGTCCCAATATCACCCGCACTAATATAAGGGCAGCAAAGGATGTAACCCAGCCCCCGGCCAACATGGCTAGAGCACCGACAACAACACCCAGAAACAACGCTCGCCGCGGTCCTAACCGGTTACTAACAGGAACCGATAGCATGTTGGATAAGGAATAAAGCAACAGGAAAACTGTCATCAGCATTCCCTGCCGGGCTGCCTGTCCCACCAGCCCCATTTCCTCCAGGAAACGTTGGTCTACCAGCAGTACCCCAATATTAGTACGCTGCAAATAAACCAAAACCCACATCACGGCTAAAATGATTATTAGTGTATAGCGATATCTTCCTTGACCAGTGCTATTACTCAACCAAATCCCAGCTTTCTTTTACCCAAACAGAGGGACGTTTATTTTGTTTGGTGTGCAACCATCTGCAAATGTAATAGAAGTCCCTATCAATCTTTCTGTACTTTCACATAAAAATACCGCTGTCGGGGGCCGTCAAATTCACAAAAATATATCCCCTGCCAGGTGCCCAGCAGTAAGCGACCGTCTGCTATAGGAATAAGCTGTGAAGCGCCTATGGTACTTGATTTTAAATGGGCGGCAGAATTACCTTCCCCATGACGATCACCGGAATGGTTCCAGGGATACATTTCCTCTAACCGCATTAAAATATCATGGACCACATCGGGATCAGCATTTTCATTAATGGTAATGGCTCCCGTAGTATGGGGACAGTAGACTAAGGCCATACCTGCCTCAACTTTCTCCTGTCTAATGATACTCTGAACCTGGGACGTAATATCGATCATCTGCGCATGTTCCCCGGTCTGCACCTTAACCTTGTGCAGCATAAAAAATCCTCCTTATATCCACCATCCAAAGATGCTGGTTACGTAATAATTATAGCTTAGCACACTTGCCCACCAGGGCGAACACATGGGTTTGCCCCTACAGGTTCCCATTACGACCTCGTCATTTTTTTTGATGATTACTTGTGTCCGGCTAAAATAAGTAGTAAATTTTAAAAAGCTTCACTACGGGTAGTTTTGAATACCTGCCAATTTATGATAAAATATAGCACGGAAAAATCAAATTATAACTTCCACCAAATCACAGTTTTAGTAAACTACATTAATAGGAGGCATTTTATGAATAAGGTTGAAAAGGCGCTAATTTATGCTCTGTTTGTTCACCTGCATCACAATACAGATAAGGCCATTGATTTTGCTCTGTTTAAACAGCTAAATCAAAAAGTTGACCGGATCTGGCCAGGGGCTTTACTGGTAGGACCCGAGGCTAACGATGATGCCGCCGTATTTAGAATACCTGATACTGATTGCTTTATTACCGCTAAAATGGAAAGCCACTGTTCACCCAGTGTTCCTCGGCCTTATGACGCTGCCGCTACTGGTGCTGGAGGGGCTATGCGTGATGTTGTAGCCATGGGGGCCAGACCTATGTTCCTCTTAGATTTTATTGGAACCCGTCCGCTGGAAGATGAAGTAATTGTAGGCCCCTGCGGTTTTGAGGGCAAATGTACCTGCGGTAACTGTGAAATCATGACCAGTAAAGATAGAATTAACCTGATGCTTAAAGGGATGGCCGACATGTGTGAAAGCATGGGGGTATTTGTAGTTGGAGGTGGCTTTTCCACTTCCTTTAGTGATATTGTCCCTGCAGT
>JAAYCQ010000044.1 GCA_012729715.1 Syntrophomonadaceae bacterium | reverse complement strand
ATTAACCCGTCATGAGTACGGCACACAACCACTTATGAAAATAGAAGTATTTTGTTTCTAACCCATGGCGGAACGGCACAGGGGCCCTTCCCTACATATGACGTGATCCGCGTGAATTAAAATCTATTTTCTAATTAATCATGCTAATCTGTTGAACCAGTGTTTGAATGTTATCACAGCGGTGTTAACAGTATGTCACTTCTTACAACATCAAGTTAACACTTAATTAATTGCCGTTAAGATTTTTAACAAGTGGCTGAAAAGCCTTAGGCTTTGGATTTCTAGATGGATACAATGTCCATGAATTAAGATTTAAAAAGCTTGGCATAATAATTGCAGTAACTATAAGCAAACAAACAGACAGCAATCCGCCGGCGGGTAGCAGTCAATTAACAGGAAACTAACCTATGTTGAAAAAATATGATTTAATCCTACGGGAGTTCAGGCCGATAAACGCCCCTGGTACAGGTGTATCGTTTTCTTTAAAAATTGGGGATTGGCTTGCATTGTAGAATAACAATTTTTAAGGAGGAAAAATGTATGTGGGAAACTAAAATGAACATTAACCAGGTAGTTGAAATTCGCAGCCGTACGCTCTGCTACTTTGGGGTGGGCGCCCTGCAAAAAGTAAATGATATTTGTGAATACCTGAAAAAAGAGGGCATTGACAAGGTTTTAATCACCACTGATGAAATAGTTTATAAGATTACCGGTGTTTGGGAAGTCCTTGAACCAGCCATGAAGAAGAATGGTATCTCCTATGCCCTGTATACCAAGGTTGTTCCCAACCCCACCGTAGATGGTATAGATGAAGCAACTAAAATGGGTAAAGACCTGGGTGCTAAAGCAGTTATCGGTATTGGCGGAGGAAGCCCGATCGACACTGGTAAGAGTTGTGCTGTCCTGCTTCATCCCGACAATAAGAAATATAATGCTCGCGACCTTTACACTTTTAAGTTTAATGCGGAAAAAGCAGTTCCCATTATTGCCATCAATACCACTCATGGAACTGGTACCGAAGTTGACAGATTCGCAGTGGCCAGCATTCCTGAAATGGAGTATAAACCGGCTCTGGCCGCTGAATGTCTATACCCCACTTTCGCTATTGATGACCCGGTCATAATGACCAAACTGCCTACTAAACAAACCATTTATACGGCTATTGATGCTGTAAACCATGTTAATGAAGCGGCTACCTCTATAGTAACCAGTCCTTATACTGTACTTACTGCAGTTGAAACCGTAAGGCTGGTAGGCCGTTACCTGCCCCAGGCAGTAGCTCATCCTGATGATTTAACCGCAAGATACTACCTGCTCTATGCTTCCATGATAGCAGGTATTTGTTTTGATAACGGTCTGTTGCACTTTACCCATGCTTTGGAACATCCACTAAGTGCAGTTAAACCTGATTTATCCCATGGCCTGGGTTTGGCTATGCTGCTTCCCGCAGTAATCAAATATACCTATCCTGCATGTCCTGAGATTATGGCTGCTATGTATGAAACAATTGTACCTGGCTTAAAAGGTGTACCAGGTGAGGCTGAGAGATGTGCCAAAGAAGTAGAACAATGGCTGTTCAGTGTTGGTTGCACTGAGAAATTAGCTGACATGGGTTACAATGAAGGTCATATTGACAAACTGGTCAAACTGGCATTTGAAACTCCGGGACTTGCTGGTCTGCTCGGTGTAGCACCAATAAAGGCTGACGAGAAAATAGTCAGAAAGATATTTGAAGATAGCATGAAACCTATGTGCTAATATTATAAACCACGTTAAAAAACCGCGCCTATGGCGCGGTTTTTTTATATGGTTAGAGTTTAGAATTGTGAACTTAAATAATCCAAACGACTACTTAGATATTCCAGGTGTACATCCATATCGGAAGCCATTTGCTGATACCTGTCTTTAGCTGATTGATCTTCAGTTGATTCCGCTGCCATTAAATACGTACCTTTTGCTGCCTGGGCAGACGCTATAGCCTTATTCAAATCACTCTGAACGGTCATTATTATCCTCCTTGCTGAAATATTATGGCTATATTATGCCAAAAACCCATCATCACTATACTCTTGTTGCAATACTTCCAGAGTTTCTTCTAAGTCCTCCAGGCTGTCAGCCAGGTAAACCGTTTCGTTAATATCGCAACTAGCCCGCGCTAATTCATAGGACTGATATGGTACCGGTACTATATAGCCATATTCGCTTACGATATAAAATCCAGGCATCTTTTAATCACTCCAATAAGAAATGTTCTAGTAACTAACTTCCCCACCTGTAACCCTAATAATGTCCGGAAAAAAATGCCGATCAGATAAATCCTGCCCCTTACGCATCACGTCTCACTCTTAACAGTTGGTCAAGTTAATAATCTGTAGGGGCGAACCCATGTGTTCGCCCGCAACGGGCAGAGGGTCTTCGTTATCTGTCTATTTCCGTTTTAACCCCGACATTTTCTAATCTTATACTGCGACCGGGAATGGCAATAGATACCCCTTCCTCTTCCAGTATGGCCATTATTTTAAGGTTTATATCTTGCCTTACCTCAAGGTATTCTGACCAAATAGTAGTGCAGGTAAAGCAATATATGAATATATTCAGGCTATGATCGCCAAATGATTCAAAATACACCAGTATAGTTTCAGGGTGAATCCCGGGATGGTCTACCAACATTTGTTTAATACGTTTAACGCAAGTTTCAAGTTTACTCCCGTGAGTTTCTGGGGCTATACCTAAGCTAAAATCTATACGTCTTTTTCCCATGCGGCTATGGTTAGTAATAGCTGCGTTGGCCAGGGTGGAGTTAGGAATAGTTATTAAGGCCTGAGAAAAGGATCTAATTTGGGTACTGCGGAAAGAAATGTTTTCTACTACCCCTTCAACTTCGGGCACTGCAATCCAGTCTCCAATTACAAATGGTTTTTCCATTATAATTACTATTCCACCAAATACATTAGCCAGGGCATCCTTGGCTGCCAGAGCAAAAGCTAATCCCCCTAACCCTAGTCCGGCAATAAAACCATTAACATCGTAATTCCATTCCTGGGCAACTATTACTATAGCCAGGGCTATTATTATAAAACGGGCCACATTGGAGAAGAAATGGATTAACATGTTATCCATATTTAATTTTTCTTTGAGTTCTTCCGATAGTAATGAATTACGACCACAGAGGTCGTAAAAACCCCAGGCTATAAGTATTACTAACAGAGAACGGAAGACCTTAGAAAAGAAAACGTCTAATGCTGGCGGCAAAGGTAGATAAAGTAGAGCCAGGTATAATCCCAGAATAACAAACAGTGCTCGTACGGGTTTTTCACCGGCTAATAACATTTTATCATCTAATTCACTGGTAGTCCGACTGGTCAGTTTTTGTAACCAGGTAAAGATGTAGCGGGTAAATACTTTTCGTAACAGCAAAAATGTTAAGAATATTAGCAGCGCTATGATAGCATGGGTTAAATTCTTAATATTAAATATACTGATTACCAGATAATAGAGTTGAATTACATAATATTCGAGTATGCTGATTCATCTCCCTTCCTGTATTCTACTGCCAAGCATAAATATTATCTCCGCTTACCAGGTATTAAATAGATCTTGAGAGTTAATAATTCTGATAGATAAAATCAGGAGGTTAATTATATTTGAAGAAAAAACATTGGCTGTTTATCTGCCTGTTATTCTCCATTCTGTTAATAGAATTAACCCTTTACGGACTGCTGCAAACGGGTAACACCTGCTACCTGTTATCTCTATTTCTGTCTACTGCCAGCACGATATATATATTTTATAATATTTATACCCTTGCTAACCAGAAAAGCCCCGCAGCAAAGAATTATCACTTTTATTTTATCCACAATGACCTGCCAGGCGAACATGACGTTTTCTTCCAACAATTAAACAAGCGTATGTAAAAAAAGAGGGCGCCTGCAATGTCGCCCTCTTTTTATGATTAGAATATTTATTTCTCTTCTTTTTCCTGTCTGGCTTTTTCAATAATTTTTTCGGCAATCTGCCCCGGTACTTCCTCGTAATGGGAGAATTCCATTCTAAACTTACCCCGTCCCTGGGTCATGGATTTCAGATCTATAGTATAACGGGCCATTTCTGCCTGTGGAGCCTGGGCCTTAATTATCTGCTTCTTGCCTGCTGGTTCCATGCCCATTACTCGACCCCGTTTACTGTTCATATCGCCAATAATATCGCCCATATAAGCCTCAGGCACCTCAATCTCTACATTAACGATTGGTTCCAATAACACGGGTTTGGCAGCTTCTAAACCCTTCCTATAAGCGAGACGGGCTGCCATTTTAAAAGCCATTTCTGAAGAGTCTACGGAATGATAAGAACCATCATAAAGAGTAGCTTTTAAATTAGTCATCGGATAACCGGCCAGCACACCTTCCTCCATAGCTTCAACCAGGCCTTTTTCTACCGCCGGGAAATAGTTGCGAGGTACAGATCCACCAAATACATTTTCTTCAAATACGAATTCGCCATCTTCAGTGGGTTCGAATTTAATCCAAACATGCCCATACTGACCATGGCCACCAGTCTGCTTTTTGTGTTTACCTTCAGCTTCAACCATACCCCGAATAGTCTCCCGGTATGGTATACGCATTTCCTTGCTAATCACATCTACCCCGAATTTGCGGGATAATTTTTCTAGTACTATGTCTACATGGGTATCTCCCATAGATTTCATTATGGTCTGCCTAGTTTCGGTATTCTTTTCTATCCGAATGGTTGGGTCTTCCTCCAATAAACGTTGCAGAGCCCCGCTCAGTTTATCTTCATCACCTTTACTCTTTGGTTCAATAGCCATATTAAGAGTAGGTTCAGGGAAGTGTATAGGTTCAATAATTACCGGATTGGCTTTTACGGTGAGGCTATCTCCTGTACCAGTTACTGATAACTTGGCTACTGCACCAATATCTCCAGCAAATAACTCTGGTACTGCAGCCTGCTCCTTGCCCGTCATTATTAATATCTGAGCAATTTTTTCTTCTTTTTCCTTATTAGCATTATATACTACATTGTCCGATTTCATCTTACCAGTAAAGACCCGGAACATATTAAGCCGGCCAATATAGGGGTCGGCTATGGTTTTGAAAACCTGGGCTGCCAGGGGTTCGTTATCCAAATCTTTACCCTCAACCATAGGATTAGTATCTGGCGTAGCACTGCAGTCAACGATAAAATCCATTAATGGCTTTATACCTATATTATTAATAGCAGAACCACAGAAAACAAAAACTGCTGTACCGCTGGCGGCAGCTTGTTTTATGCCTTCTAGTATTTCAGTATCGCTGAGCTCTTCACCCTCCAGATATTTTGTGAGCAATTCATCATTTGCCTCTGCCGCAGCTTCTATTAAAGCCTCTTTGTATGTCTCCACATCGTCCATCATATCGGCCGGTATATCGGTTTCACTAATGTTGCCGGTACCAGGCTCAAATATGAGGGCTTTCATTTTGACCAGGTCAACTACACCTTTGAAATTATCCTCCGCCCCAATGGGTAGCTGCACCGGGACAATATTATCGGAAAAACTTTCTTTCATTTCGTTAAGGGCTTTATAAAAGTCGGCATTTTCCCTATCAATTTTATTAATAAATGCTATTTTGGGGACATTGGCAAAGTCTTCCCAGATTACTTCGGTTTGAACTTCAACTCCTGCATTGGCAGACAGAACCATTAGTATAGAGTCTGCCACCCGCATTGCCCCGGTTACTTCAAAATAGAAATCGGCATAACCAGGAGTATCCAGAACATTTATTTTATGGTCTCTGTATTCACAAGGGACCAGTGCTGTACTAATTGTAATTTTTCTCTTAACCTCTTCAGGAAGATAATCTGCTACTGAGTTACCGTCATCAACCTTCCCCATTCTTTTGATAGCCCCTGTATTGTATAGCATTGCTTCTACCAGGGAGGTTTTTCCCGTACCTCCGTGGCCAACCAGAGCTATATTACGAATTTTACTAGTTGGGTAAACCTTCATCCAATAACCTCCTCGTAAATCTACATAACTGTAAAAATGGTACTATACTTTGTATAAAGTAGCAAAATATTTTCTTAAATTTTATTTCTTATTGAGAACATAAAATACCCAGTAAAGAAATAATGCAGCTAATCCAAAAATCAGTATCTGGTATATAAAAATCCCCTTGAACATATCTACAATCAAAGTAAATACTATACCGAGTGCCAAGGGAAACAGCACCAGTTTGCTAAAAGGCTTATCCGGATAATTGGGATCCCGCCTTTTTTGCCGCAAATAAGATATATTTAACACCACGAAAAATAACAGGGTGTTTAATAGCAGGCTAAAAAATATCATTCTGTAGCTCCAGATACACTTAGATAAATAGAAAAAGATTTGCGGTATTTCTGTATTAACTGGTAATCAGTTAAATCCAGGTGAATGGGGGTTATGCTAATATATCCCTCCTGGGTGGCAAGTACATCACTTTCGGGCTCCTGTTCTTCCTTGATAACTCCTCCTCCTAACCAGTAATAAGTATTACCACGGGGATCCTGTCTCTCTTCAAAGAGATTGTCATAATTTCGTACCCCGAGTTTAGTTATTCTAATACCTTTAATATCTTTCTCGTCCAGCGGGGGTATATTAACATTTATTAAAGTCTTCTTTTCTATTCCTCGTTTCATAGCCACCCGAACTACGTTACGGGTGAATTTAGCCGCAAAATCAAATTCCATATCCTCATCATAGGAATTAAGTGAGACTGCTATAGAAGGTACCCCCATGATAACACCCTCAGCAGCAGCTGAAACCGTTCCTGAGTAAAGAACATCGGTACCCAGGTTAGGACCATGATTAATTCCTGACACTACATAATCTACCTCATCAACTAGCCGGCTAAGCCCCAGTTTAACACAATCAACTGGAGTTCCTCCTATAATCCATGCTCCTTTAGCTTCATTCATACTTGTCTTTATTACCCGGATAGGTTCAAAAACGGTGATGGAATGACCAGTTCCGCTTCTTTCCCGATCCGGAGCTACTACGTATAGCTCGGCAATGGAACTTAATTCCCGCGCCAGGCTATGCAATCCCCGGGCATGTATTCCGTCATCGTTGGTTAGCAGGATTCTCATTCGTAAGAAACCTCCCGCTGTAGTAATTTAATATGATTATAGGGCCAATAGGTTAGAAAAGCTTTGCCCTTTAATCTGTCTTGAGTCAACCAGGCATTCCAGTAATGGCTATCGAAGCTATGGTTACGATTATCACCCAGAACCAGCAAGCATCCTTCTGGTACCTCTACCGGACCATATTCGTAATCAAGGGCTTCAGCCAGATAGGGTTCCTTGAGAGGGCGGTCATTTATGTAGACTTTCCCGTTTTTCATCTCCACCTGGTCCCCCGGGAGACCAATAACTCGCTTTATATAGTCCTGATTGGTTTGCAGGGCTTCAGGGGGATCAAAAACCACTATATCTCCCCGTTGTACATCTTTGAAACGATAAATAAACTTGTTAACCATAACCCGGTCTTTTAATTGTATAGTGGGCAGCATCGACCCGGTCGGAATAATTCTACCCTCAATAACAAAAGTCCTTAAAATCATGGCCAATATAAAGGCTATAACTACTATGCTTATTATCTCTTTTATAAACTCTTTTATCTCCCTGCTCATTAAACCCTCCCATTAAACTTCATAAATATTTATTATCATTTCATCCTTTTCCTTAGCCTTACTAAGGCCAAACATTATCCTTTTTTCTTTCAGGCTTTTGTTTAGAAAATCAATAATATAAATCAGCTCCGGATTGCTGGGAAAGCTCTTAAAAGCAATAAGTTCCAACTTGCCCTTATCATCGCTCACCATCGTGTCTCCTTTCCCTGTAATATTTTAGTTTAAGCTTTGTTATATTACAAGTTAAGCGAACTAAAAATCCAACTATTTCACGGTTCTGGTAACTATACCCCTTACCCGGCAACGGGCATCATGGATCTGCTCCAGTTCTACCCGGTAACGCAACATCACGTTTTCTGCAAAAGACTGGATATCATTTACGCCTAGTTCAGCCAGGCCAGCAGTTTTTACTGGAGTACCGGCAGTCTCTATGTTTATACCGGTATGTACTAAAGTTGACACATTAGAACTGGAAGCAACTGATACTGTTAGCTTGCGGTTGTCGGCATACAGGGCTTCCACCCGTCGTACTATGGGAATACCAAGCTGTTCTAACTCATCCTTGATACCTATCAGGAACATGCGCTGCCGATAAAGAGCCAGGTTAAGGTCGTTATCAAAGTGCTCAATAATAAAGTTTAGCATCAGGGGTGAGTATATATAGGCCTTATCCAAAACATCAGTCTGGTCCAGCATAAATGATTGGGATACATTAGCTTCACCACAAAAGGCAATTACCGCATCTCCTAGAATATCGAAATTACGGTAGATCCAGTGGGGCTCTAATTCCTTTCCAGAGTAATCCATTCGCTTACTAATATATAAAGTTTTTACCATATTGTCTTCCCGCCTTTCCATAGTATTAGCGTTTTACGCAAAAATCAGCAAGTCAATATAAATTTTACCATCAAATGAACCATTTTAGAATTATTGTCCGGTGATAATCAAAATATTTGCATATTTGCAAAACTTCCGGGCTTATAACTATAAAACGTATTGTTTATCCATTGCATTACTGCACTAGCTTATTGCACTTTGGCAATATTAAGCTACCGATAATAAACTAGTAACCCGTATTTTTCATTTTTCAACTAGTTCCGTGATTTTATACCAAAATACCCAGGGGAATAACGTATACGGTAAGCCAGGTTCCCCTATCAGGGTGTAGGATAAATGTTTATTTGCTGGAAAATTAACCAGATAATTGGCATGTTATTTGCAACTAAATATTTGTAGTAAAACAAAAATTTATTACAACTACTATAAGTCTACCAGTTAGGGGGTGGTATAAAAAGTCCCGGGGATAAGGTACTCATTTTATAAATATTTTATAGAGAGCATTAGATATGTAAAAAATGAGCCACTAACACTAATACCTATATCCCCGTAGAATAGCAGCTTATTAATTGTCAAATTTAAGGGGGGGTAAATATGGCCGTTGTTTTATCTTCAAACCTGCTACTTGATCAGTACCAGGAAAAGTTGGTTACAGCAGATGAGGCCGTAAAAATAGTAAAATCAGGAGATTGGGTTCAGTATGGTGAATTCGTAATGCAACCCAAAGAGCTTGATACTGCTCTAGCCCGTAGGGTTAACGAACTGGAAGATGTTAAAATTCGTTGCGTTACCATTACTATGATTCCCGAAGTAGTAAAAGCCGACCCCGAAAGAAAGCATTTCCGCTTCAATGATTGGCATTTTTCCGGTTTTTCTCGGGCTCTACAAGCTCACAACCTGTGCAATTATATACCGGTCACCTACCATGAAGCCAAAAAACTAATTGAAGATTTTGTAGAAATAGATGTAGCTTTTGTGCTGGTTGCTCCCATGGATGCCAATGGTTATTTTAATCTGGGGACATCTAATTCTATTACTTCCTATGTGGTGGAGAAGGCAAAGAAGGTGGTAGTGGAAGTTAATACTTCAGTTCCTGTCTGTCTTGGAGGAAACGGTGAGTCTATCCATATTTCTCAGGTGGATTATATAGTTGAAAGTGTCCAAAATCAGAAATTACTTAATCTGCCCGAAAGTCCAATTAGTGATGTAGACCGCAAGATTGCCAACGTGGTAATGGGAATGATGGAAGACGGCTGTTGCTTGCAGTTGGGAATAGGGGCTATGCCCAATGTGGTAGGTTCAATGATTGCACAATCAGATTTAAAGAACCTGGGTGTGCATACAGAAATGCTGGTGGATTCTTTTGTAGATATGCATGAATCAGGCAGGGTCAACGGTAAAATGAAGACTATAGATAAAGGTAAGATGGCTTATACTTTTGCCATGGGTACCGATAAACTCTATGACTTCTTGCATAACAATCCGGTTTGCGCCAGTTATCCGGTACACTATACCAATGACCCCTTCATTATTGCCCAGAACGATAAGGTGTTTGCTATTAATAACGCTATTGAAGTAGATCTCTATAGTCAGGTTGCTTCCGAAGCTGTTGGTCCCCGTCAGATTTCGGGTACTGGCGGTCAGTTGGACTTCATATTTGCTGCATTCCGTTCCAAAGGAGGCAAAGGTCTTATTTGCCTTAGCTCAACTACTACTTTAAAAGACGGTACCCTTGTATCTCGTATTCGCCCCACCCTGTCACCGGGAACTATTGTAACCGTACCTCGCACCATAAATTATTATGTAATCACAGAATTCGGAGTTGCTTTAATGAAGGGCAGAACAACCTGGCAACGGGCAGAAGAGTTAATCAACATTGCTCATCCCGATTTTAGAGACGAATTAATAAAGGAAGCCGAAAAGATGAACATTTGGGTTAGAAGTAATAAAAAAGAGGCTTAGTGGTTTTAATACAACTTCCTAAATAAGCTTTTCAATGTTCCTTGTAGCAGGTGCTAATTTCCTTAAGCACCTGCTTTTTTTATTTTAGTCATTCTCTTTATATTTAATATTGTAACGGCTTGCCTTACGAGAAATGGTAGAAGCATCCACTTCCAATAACTGGGCCGCCTTGTAACAGGAATTGGTTACAGCAAAGGCCTTTTCCAGCAGTTGACGTTCCAGGCTTTCTACCGCCTGTTTTAAAGGAATAATACTGCTAACACTTACTGGTTGATTCCCATTTCCAGATTCACCGGGTGAAGTACTTAAAAAACAGGATGGTAAGTTGTTGATTTCGATAACTTCTGCACTGGTAGTAACCACCAGCCTTTCGATCATGTTTTCCAGTTGCCTGATGTTGCCGGGCCAGGAATAAATCATTAACAGTTCCAAAGCTCCCGAACTTATACTCTTTTTGAGATTATAGCGCTGGTTAAACCTGTCCAGGAAATGTCTTACTAGAAGCGGTATATCTTCTCTTCGTTCTCTTAGAGCGGGAACATGGATGGGTATTACGTTAAGACGGTAATAAAGATCTTCCCTGAACTCACCTCGGGCCACCATTTCCTCCAGATTACGATTGGTTATGGCTATAATCCTTACATCAATGGGGATTGGTCTGGTTCCCCCTACCCGAATTATTTCTCTTTGTTGCAGCACCCGCAGCAATTTAACCTGCAGATGAAGTGGAATATCGCCAATTTCGTCCAGTAATAGGGTTCCTTCATGGGCTACTTCGAAAAGACCAGGCTTCCCCTCTTTCCTGGCTCCGGTAAAAGCTCCCGGTTCATAACCGAATAGTTCAGACTCCAGCAAATTCTCGGGTATAGCTGCACAATTAAGTTTAACAAACGGGCCTTTACTGCGGCTACTATTACGTTGAATAATGTCCCCGATAACTTCTTTACCTACACCAGATTCCCCCGAAATTAATACTGTAGAATCAACCTCGGCAATCTTCATAGCCTGATATATAATTTTCTCCATTTCTCTATTCTTGAATATCAGGTCTTCCGATAACCTGGTCTTCATTTCTTTCATCTGGAATTCAAAATGCTTTTTCAGGCCTTCCAGTTGTTCTACTTTCTGTTTAAGCATGTTAAGTTCGCTGATATCGCGTACACTGGTAACTACACGGAATATTTCTTCATTTTCGTCAAAAACCGGGGTAGCACTGACCAGCAATGTAGTACCTGTTACTGTTACCAGGGTAGTGGTATATGGTTTTTTTGTCTCCAGAACCACCAAACTGGCTGAACGGGAAAGCACCCCGGTTTCCACCAGTTCGCTCATGCTTTTATTAAGAAGCTCTTCCTCACCCAGACCAGTCATTCTCTTGATGGCTTTATTAATCCTCAATGTTACAGCTCGACCATCCGTTATGTAGAGCCCATCAAAAGAGGAATCAATTATAGCGTCCATTTCCTGGTTGAGTTTCTTAACATACTCCAGTTCCCGGGAAACATTTTCTAATTCCGAAACATCATACAATACTGCAACTGCACCCGCAATTTCATCGTTTTTAACAATTGGTGCCCGATTGGTAATGAATGATTTATCACCAACAGTTAACCTGATACCATATTCCGAGCGGCCGCTCTGAACAATATTAAATAACTGGCTTTCAGGAATGATATCATTTATAAACTTGCCGGTTACATCAGTTTTCTTAAACCCGGTCACATTCTCTGCAGCCTGGTTCCAAATAGTGATAATGCCTTTACGGTCAATAGCAATGATAGGATTATAGGTTGAATTAATTACTATTTCCAATTGCCCTGACATTTCTGCAATAATATCAGTTAAAGCAACCATTATATCGGATTTGGTAATAAACCCCACTAACTTACCCTTGTCAACCACCGGGTACCGGCCGGTAAGCATGATATCCACATCCTCAATAGGCTGATGTGGAGAAAGAGTTTTTACCAGGCGACTCATATAATCTTTTATCGGCCAATCCAGGGGTATATTCTGGCTCATGGCTCGAATAAGATGGGTTTTGGTCAATAACCCTACCAGTTGACCATCTTCAACTACTGGTGCACCATCAATTTTTCTCTCTAAAAATAGACTAGCCGCTTCTCCGAATGTATTTTCCGGTTTCAGGATACTAACATCAGTACTCATAAAATTCCCTATTATCAAGTTGTCCCCCCCTTATGTCCACCCTCATCTCCCTAATCTAATCTCTATTTCTAATTTCTGTTTTCTACCCTACTTACTTTTGAATAGTTTCTTTCATATGTGTTTCTTCTATAGAAATTACACTTACATATTATTTTAATGCATATTTGCAAAAAAATCAGTCCTATCTAATATTTCCCATCCCGATTTCATGGATAAATTAATAAACAAACTTATAAGAAGTACCCCTGGTAACCTGTAGGAGCGAACCTGCTTATTCTACCTTATTAAGCTTATTTTATATTTACGCATGACCTATGTAGGGTTTTTTAAAAAATTAAAGGGATTTGGCATATTATGTGAGAAATAGGTTATGGGGTGATTTTATGACTACTAATAATCCTTTTTTTGAGAGAAAATTTGATTGTCCGGTATGTAAAACCAATTTTACTTCTCTGGCTGTTCGTAGTTCGAAAGTGTACGTTGAACGGAAGGAGGCTGACCTCCACGTCATTTACCGGGGGGTAAGCCCTTTACATTATTCTATGATAGTTTGCCCTGCCTGCTTTTACGCTTCTTCCACTAGTAGCTTTTCCCAGGAAATAAACCCTCAACTTTTAGAAAAGCTGATTGTGGCACTATATCAATTAAAGCCGGAACCAGCCATTGAATATAACGGGGAAAGGGATTTGGACAAAGCTCTGGGTTCCTTTAAACTGGCTATTCGCACAGCCCAGCTAAAAAAGGTACGATCCGGCGAACTGGCAGGCTTGTTTTTGGGAGCTGCATGGGTAGCACGAGAAGCCAATAATCAGGAACTGGAATGTGTATATTTAAAGGAAGCCCTTACTCATTACCTGGAGGCTTATAATAAAGATTTTCAATCGATTGGTAACATGAGTGATGTACAGGCAACCTATCTAATCGGCGAGTTATACCGTCGTAATGGCGACAGTAAGGAAGCTGTTAACTGGTTTAATCGGGTAATCGTACATAAGTATATTAAGCAATACCCGCATATAGAAAAACTGGCCCGGGAGCAGTGGGCACTGGCCCGGGAGCAAGCCCAAATGCAGCCCGATTCTAAAGATATCACTATACAAGAGGAAGAAAAACCAAAAAAAGATGTCGAAACAGCTCCGGCTAGCGACGTTAACAAAATAAAGACTCCTCAGCGGCGGCCTAGTATGCAGATGCCAGCTCATCTTTATGCTGATCAGATAGACTGGCTTACTCGCATTGTTAATAATGGCTATAACAGTACCAAAACCCTGGTTCGTAAAGAACAAGTTCTACGCTCCCTGCTGGATGCAGTTATTGAAAACCTGGACGATAATTTGCCCCAGGAATTCAGCAGCGAAGAAGAACTGAAAGACCTTTTTGGTGAGTTGCTAACCGGAAATTGACACTGAAGAACACTGATTTTTATGATTAACACTTGATTCTACTGCAAAAAGGTATAATGTGCTAGTTTGGATGCATAAATATTCCGTCGCCAAGACTCCGCATGGGAAACACCAACTGCTCGTTTTGCGTCTCCAGGGGGACGTTCCAATTCCGCATCCGTGCAGAGCGTCACTCTCGCCCCGTCCATGGGGCTCGCCCCCTTCCGCCGCTTCACCTCGCAGGGTGT
>JAAYCQ010000275.1 GCA_012729715.1 Syntrophomonadaceae bacterium | reverse complement strand
TTATGATATCAGTGAGGAATTTGATACTCCAGTTATGCTTAGAATCACCACCCGGCTAGCTCATTCCCAGACCCTGGTGGAAGAAGGGGAGCCAAAGCAGGTTGAGCTTAAGGAATATAAAAAGGATTCCCCCAAGTATGTGATGTTGCCCGGATTTGCCCGGGGAAGGCATGTGGAAGTGGAAAAAAGATTACTGGGGCTAAAGGAGTATTCTAATAAAACGGAAATAAACCGCATAGAGTGGGGAGATCGCCGTCTGGGTATAATTACCAGCGGTGTATGCTACCAGTACGTTAGAGAGGTTATGCCCGATATATCAGTATTAAAACTGGGCATGGTAAACCCTCTGCCCGATAAACTGATACGCGAATTTGCACAAGGGGTTGAACGTTTAGTAATAGTTGAGGAATTGGAACCGGTAATTGAGGAGCAGGTAAAATCCTGGGGGATTGCGGTTGAGGGTAAGGAACATTTTACCCTGTTAGGCGAATATAGCCCCGAATATATCGCTGAGCGCCTGGGAGGAATTGCTCCGGCTCATGGTTTCGGACTGGATAAAGAAATACCCCCGCGCCCGCCCCTAATGTGTCCGGGTTGTCCCCATCGCGGTGTTTTCCATACTTTTAAAAGGATGCGCCTGAAGGTCATGGGTGATATCGGTTGCTACACTCTTGGGGCTCTAAGTCCTCTGGATGGAATGGATGCTTGCGTGTGTATGGGTGCAAGTATTGGCATGGCTATGGGAATGGAAAAAGCAGGGGGAGTTGATCCCAGTAAAATAGTAGCCGTAATCGGGGATTCCACCTTTGTTCATTCCGGTATAACCCCGTTAATTGATATCGTATATAATCAAGGGACTTCCACCGTAGTGATACTGGATAACAGCACCACCGCCATGACCGGTCATCAGGACCATCCTGCTACCGGTTTGAATATTATGAAAGAACCAGCCCCGAAACTCGATTTGGAAGCTTTGGTTAAGGCAGTAGGCATAAATAATGTGCGGGTGGTAGACCCCCTTCAGCTGGATGAGTTACGATCCGCCCTGGAGGAGGAATTGCAGCGCCGAGAACCTTCAGTTATAATTGCCCGGCGTCCCTGTGCTCTGCTGGTTAAACCACCGGCTAATAAAAAGATGGTTATTGAAAATGATTTATGCACGGGTTGCAAGCTTTGCATACGAATCGGTTGCACCGGGATTTATTTTATTGAAGATGAGAAATTGGCAGCAATAAATCCCACTACCTGTGTTAGCTGTGAAGTATGTGCTCAGGTTTGTACCTTTGATGCGATTAAAATAGTGGAGGGTTAGTTATGGCAGGGAAAGCGACAAATATTCTTATTGTAGGAGTTGGAGGCCAGGGTACTTTGCTTACCAGCCGCATACTGGCCCAGGTAGCAGTAGATTTAGGATATGATGTTAAGGTATCCGAAATTCACGGCATGGCCCAGCGCGGTGGTAGTGTAGTTTCCCAGGTACGGTACGGAGAAAAAATCTACTCACCTATAATCAGTAAAGGTGATGCCGATATTATACTGGCATTTGAAAAACTGGAAGCAGCTCGTTGGCTCGACTACTTAAAACCTGATGGTATGATTATCATAAATGACGACCGGGTAGACCCACTCCCGGTTATGAGTGGTAAACTGAAATATCCAGAAGATATTGACCAGCGTATAGGGCAAATGGTAGAAAAAACCATGGTGGTTGATGCCAGCAGTATTGCCATAGAGTGTGGTAACGTTAGGGCTGCCAATGTTGTCCTGGTCGGGATACTGGCTGCAGCTATTGGAATACCGGAAGCTGAAGTAGAAAAGGCCATTCATGCCATGGTTCCTCCTAAAGCTCTGGACATAAACGTAAAAGCCTTTAAACAAGGTCATACAATAGGGGCTAATATTGTATCGTAATTGGACCAAGGTATAGTTCATGCTATAGAAGAGTATAAATAGATACAAAGGGAGGCCCCGAAATAACCTATAAAATTTACTTTATAAGCAGGAATATTGCGGTATTTATAGAATAATAAAGTAAGTTTTCTGTGAGGGGGTCGGTAAATGATGAAGAATAATAATCCGGTTCCCAGGGGTATGACAGGGTTTCAAAATTTGCTTAATCAACTACCCGATATGGTTTTTACCGTAGATGCAGGTGGGAATTTCGGCTATGTAAATCCTGCCTGTATTTTTGTTACTGGTTATTCTGAGAAAGAACTCCTACACATGAACATCTTTGACCTCATAAGCACCGATTACCAGGAGATATTCCAGCATAAACTTGCCAGCCATCTTGCCGGGGAGCATTCCGCACCTTATGAAATTACGATTATAGGGCGTAACGGTGAAAATGTTAATTTAGAATTTAACGTGACCCGCACTGAAACTGCAGGTTCACCGGAATTGATTATTATTGCTCGAGATATAAAAGAAAGGATCAGTGTCCGTAATAAGCTCCATTATCTTAGCGAACATGATGCTTTAAGTGGCCTGTTTAATCGCGCCTATTTTGAACAGGAAATTAATCGTCTGGAATTAGAAGAAATAGTTCCACTGGGCATAATAATGTTTGATGTTAATGGTTTAAAATTAATAAATGATACTATGGGACATGCGCAGGGTGACCGTATTATTCGCATAATGGGCTCCATTTTACAGGAAATTTCTGTGCCTGGATTTGTAGCCGCCCGTATTGGCGGTGATGAATTTGCGGTTATTATGCCGGGTATGGATGAGATAAAGGTCAGTACTACCAAGACCCGTATTCAAAACATGATTAACAAAATTAATACAAATGATGACGGAATCTATCTCAGTGTGGCTATTGGCAGCTTTACTCGCAGTTCAATTGAACAGCCGCTGGAAATGGTCCTTCGCAATGCCGACAATGCCATGTACCGGGCTAAACTATTTGAACAGATGAGTGCCCGGCATAATATTTTGCGAACCCTGGAATCCACATTAAGTGTACGTGATCATATGACGGAAGAACACGCTGAACGGATGAGGGAAATGGCCATAGGATTTGGTCGCTTAATAGATGTAAGAGGGGATGACCTGGAAATATTGGCACTTCTGGCCGTTACTCATGATATTGGTAAGATTGGCGTACCGGATGAAGTCCTTTTTAAAAATGGTCCCTTAAACGATTACGAATGGGAAATTATGCGCAGTCACAGCGAAATAGGATATCGGATTGCTCTGGAGTCCAAGGTTCTGGCAAGTATAGCTGATTATATTCTTCATCATCATGAACACTGGGATGGCAAAGGTTATCCTTACCAGTTGAAGGGTAATGACATTCCGCTGGTTTGCCGGATACTGTCCATAATCGATGCTTATGATGCCATGATTAATAACCGCCCCTACCGCAGTGCCTTATCTCCCGCTGAAGCCATCAAGGAACTGCTTAATGATCGGGGCCGAAAATTTCAGCCTGTACTGGTCGATAAATTCATAATGTATTTAGAGTTAACCCAGGGCCTGGAAATTGACCGAAGTAAGATAATGTGATATTGATTTTTTTGCGAAATATTTTACAACATATTAGGCAATAATCATAAACATAGGTGTTAATAAGCGGTTGATTCTGTCAGGCTTTGTTGATATCATTCTACTATAAGTGGAAAGTATGAATACAGTAAAGGTTTGAATATAAGGAGGATTTTTAATGGCAAACGAAGGACAAGTTTTGGTAGAGGTATTATTTGGCAGCCACGTCCCCACCAGTGGTGGTTGAGCTGGTTGTTCATCAGCAGCCAGTTGTGGCTCTGTCGATTATGCTGACCAAACGGAAAAATTAGCAGATAATCTTAAAGCCGAATTCGGTGATAAGGTTCAGGTAAAATTTGTAGATGTGGAGCAAACCAGCCTAAAGGACTATCCAGTGGTAAACCAGGTTCTGCAAATGGGTTATCCCTATCCTATTACCCTAATAAATGGTGAACCCAAATTTGCCGGTGGGATTATGCTGCCGGAAATCAAGTCTATAATAAACGAACTTTTAGGCTAGCAGGCCAAAAAAAGAGGGCTTTGACCCTCTTTTTTTTTGCGCACAGTTTGCGCACAGGGGGACGGTTCTCCTGTGTTTTCCGGAGCAGGAAAGTTGGTCAGGGAATTAGATATTTGCCTGAAAAAAGGTATAATATATAGACCAAGGAGGTAGATGCATGCCAGCCAGCAATACGGATCTACATGATACCAATAAATATTATATCTTGACCTACGGCTGCCAGATGAATGTCCGGGATTCGGAAATAATCGCGGGACTACTGGAAGGAATGGGATACATTGCCGCAGATGCGCCGGAAAATGCCGGTATCATCCTATTTAACACCTGTAGTGTACGCCATTCCGCAGAAAATAAGGTTTATGGCAAGCTGGGTGAAATAATGGTTTTGAAACGGAAAAACCCTGAAACTCTCATTGCCTTCGGCGGGTGCATGGCCCAATTACCACAGGTGCGGGAGAAACTTAAAAAATCTGGGGTGGATGTAGTTTTTGGCACCCATAATATCCATGAATTGCCTCATCTAATCGCCACTGCCCGGGCTGGAAAACAGCCCGTTTACCAGGTATGGGAGCGGGAAGGAATGATGGTTGAACCCATGCCTTCCCAGCGTCGTTCAGGTTTAAGTGCCTATGTTAATATAATGTATGGGTGTAATAACTTCTGTAGTTATTGCATTGTTCCTTATACCCGGGGGCGGGAAAGGAGCCGACACCCTCAAGATATAGTAAAAGAATTAGAAGAGATAGCATCTCAGGGGTATCAGGAAGTAACCCTTTTGGGACAAAACGTTAATTCTTACGGCCATGGGCTGGAAAAAGACGTTGATTTTGCCGACTTGCTGGAGATGGCTTCTGCTGTAGAAGGAATTGAGCGTATTCGTTTCACTACTTCCCATCCCAAAGATATGTCGGATAAATTAATTAATGCAGTAGCAGTTTTACCCAAGGTTTGTGAGCATATCCATGTACCTTTGCAAGCAGGCAGTAATGAAGTATTGCGCCGCATGAACCGTCATTATACCCGGGAACATTACCTGGAACTGACTCATAAAATCCGTCAGCATATACCGGGAGTAGCCATAACCAGTGATCTCATTGTAGGTTTTCCCGGGGAAACTGAAGAAGATTTTCTGGATACCCTGGATATGGTTAAAAAAGTGCGCTTTGAGGCTGCATTTACCTTTATGTACTCTCCTCGCAGCGGTACCCGGGCAGCTGGTTGGGAAGAGCAACTGGGACTGGAAGAAAAAAAGGAACGTTTACAGCGGCTGAATCAGGTTCAGTACCAGATAGCAACCGAAATAAACCAGTCTATGCAGGATAGTATAAAGGAAGTATTAGTTGAAGGACCAAGTAAAACTAACCCGGTGAAACTTACTGCTCGGACCAGAACCAATCAGATAGTGATATTTTCTGGACCAAAAGACTTAATCGGACAGTTGATAAATGTTAGAATAACAGAAGCAAGAACTTTTTCCCTATTTGGGGAAGTAGTTTAAATAATTAGCAAGGGGATAGGGATTTGAATACGGAAGAAATTATTAAAACTGCCTTTGAATTAGGTAATGCTATTGCCCAGTCAGAAGAGATGATTAATCTAAGAAATCAACAGGCTGAACTTATGAACAAAAAGGATGCCTATGATTTGATTATGCGTTATCAGGATGCCAGAACCAAAATGGATAACAAGCTCATGGATGGTTTGCTGGTAACCCAGCAGGAGGAAGCTCACCTGGACATTTTAGAACAACAGGTTAGTAATCATCCTGACATTCAGGTACTACTGGCAGCCCAGGAAAAACTGGAAAACCTTA
>JAAYCQ010000274.1 GCA_012729715.1 Syntrophomonadaceae bacterium | reverse complement strand
TCTGCTGCCCTTGAGCTTAAGGCTCGTTATATCATAACTTATCTTTTTATACCTGATTACATCAGCCGGGATGGCCGCTATATTTGGAGTGGTAATAGCAGCCAGTTCATAGACCGGGTGATACCTGATTATCCTCTCGAAATTACTCTGTTACTATTGGCCGCTCTTCTTTTCTTCTGGCTGGCGATAAAAATTTTCGAGAAAAACCCACTGGAGCGCCAGGGAGAGTTACTGCTTTTCGGTAATTTTAAACAGATAGGGGCAATATTTATATCTTTTGTATCGGCCCTGGGGTGGGCCGGAGATGTGGCCTCATCCCTAACATCATTTTTAGTCTATTTCCCGGTCATGTGGCTGGGGATATACCTGGCCCTGGTAGCCCTGATGCGGATAATAGCCTGGTTGGGCCTAAGCAGAGCCAGGCCCTGATTTTTATTCAATCTTAGCATTAAGGTCCCGGCCATAGATAGCAAAAACAATCATGCCCACCAGACCGCAGGCGAAGGCAGTCAGGAAGTTAGTGCCCGGAGATATATGCCAGAGGAAGGCACTGCTTAAGGCGACCAGGGAAACGATAACATCCCGGATTAAATAATAGGTGCCGAAGGTAGCGGCTTTCAGGTTTTCGGGCGCCAAATCCATAATCAAGGCCTTGCGGGTAGGTTCCCCAAATTCCTTAAGCCCCCGGATAACAAAGGCAAATGCCAGAGCTGCGAAGGTATGAGAAAAATAGAGGACCAGCGGAAACAGGGTGAAAAAACCAAAGGTAATTAACACGAAGGGTTTTTTACCATACTTATCGGCCAGGTAGGCTACCGGAATATATACCAGAACCGCGGTAATCATTTCAATAGTTGTAAGGACGCCAAAATGGAAAGCTGAAATTTTATTAACTTCTACCACCCACAGGACTACAAAAGCATACGGAATCTGTTCAGCAAAGCGAATTAATATATCGGATAAAAGCAGGTTGCGCAGGCTCGGCGAAAAGGAAGAAAAGATATCCCGGGCATGCAGGTGCGCCTCTTTTTTCTCATGGTCATCCTCAATGAAATAATACTGAATCAGCAGGGATACCAGACCCAGCACGAAGGCAACACAGAAGGCAATGCGGATTCCATCCACCTTACCGTAAATGCCAATTAAGAGCCCACCTAAAAGTGGTCCCAGAGCCATGGGGATGCGCCGAACCAGTGAATGCAGGGTAACCCCCATAACCCGTTTATCTTTGCTCATAACCTGGGAGACCAGGGTCATTATGGCGGGCAGGGATACTGCGGTCCAGGCAATAAAGAAAACACAGCCAATCAAAACCGCCTGCCAGCTAGGGATTAAGATAACGATAGCATATCCGAAGAGGGCTATAACCGTAAACAGCATCAGGGATTTCTTATAGCCCATTTTCTCCGCTAAATATCCGCCCGGGAATGAGTATATGGCACTTAAGAAATTATCCATGGCATTGAGGAACCCAACTGCATAAATACTGCCCCCCAGGGCAATGAGATAGAGGGGCAAAAACCTTTCTGCCATTTTTTCACCCAGGCCAACTAATATAACCATAATCAGCATAGATACTATACTGGAGTTAACCCCGAAAAAGCTGACCAGCCGTTTTTTAATATCCTTGTCCACTACTGTCGCCTCGAATCATCATCTTAATACTGCTATTATAATGTGGAGCTTTCAAATTAGTAAGCCTGTTGTTTAAACTTTTTTAAGCCGGAGAGGTCAGGAATGGGAAATTTAGGGCTAGGAGGGTATTTCTGTTATGAACCAGGGGGTTCGGGCTAGGCCGGGCAGACACATGGGTCTGCCCCTACACTCTTCCACGCACCCCCATATATCTCATACTACGGCTTAGCTCTCACCGAATAAGGAACGACTCCTCTCACCCCTTACACCTCACCACTCACTCCTCACTCTAAACAACTACTCAAGTAGCAAATTTCCCGTCATTTACCGGAAAACTATATTAATAACGCCTAATTTATAATGCCGTTAACCATTTTTCACAATCTTTCATAGTCTATAACAAGGACTATTATGGAGGTGAACAAATGGATGACAATATTGTTCTGGGAAGCCGTACTTTGCGCCGCGGCGATACCGGAAGCGATGTAGAACTGATGCAAAATTTCCTTAAGGTGTTACCTGAACCTATTGGTACTCAAATAAGTATGCAGGAGAAGGGAAATTTTGGACGGGAAACGGAAAATGCAGTTAAGAAATTTCAAAAGTATTTTGGCCTTAAGGTAGATGGCATAGTAGGGAAGAATACTTTCCTTTTCCTGGGTGTACCCACCGATTCCTATCTTCCCCCGGGTGCTCCCTTATTCGGAGCCCGCATCCTGCAGCGGGGTTCGTATGGTTGGGATGTTTGGGTATTGCAAAATCGCCTGGCCACTACTGCCAAAGTATTTGCCGATGCCCTGGGTGGTCCGGCAGATAAGAGCTTTGGCCCGAAAACCGAAGCTGCGGTTAAACTGTTCCAACGGGATGTACATCTGCAGGCTGATGGCATTGTAGGCCCCAAGACCTTTTACCAGATCTATTATTTTGCCGGGATGGGAGGCAGGATTCTGCAGAGAAATCGCTGGGACCGCAACCAGGGCTATGATGTATACTGGTTGCAGCGTAGTTTGAAGGACCTGGGTTATTATGAAGGGAAGCTGGATGCCATTTTCGGCTCCGCTACTGAAGAAGCAGTTAAAAAACTGCAAGCAGCAGCTAATATTAAAGTAGACGGTGTTGTAGGAGCACAGACTTTTTACCACCTGGCCAGTATTTGACCAACCTGCTAGAAGGCCGTTGGTACGGCGAAAACAAAAAAGCGGCTGCTTATACATATAGTAGCCGCTTATCAACCCGTCATTCCCAAAGAACGCAACCATGAATGAAAATGTTTTTGTTGTACAGGAGCACGTAATTTGTAGGGGGAACCCGTGTGTTCGCCCGCGGGTTGCCTCGAACAGATGGGTGATAATAAACGCACAGGTATCTGCCAAACCGCGGGCAGACACATGGGTCTGCCCCTACAATAAGGACAACCCGGCTACTTAGGAGGAGGATTGGGAACCGGATTGAGGCTTGGATAGTTTCTTTTCCAGCATTTTCAGGTTATTAAGGGCAATGTCACCCTTAAAGACAACCAGGTTGATTTCCTCGCTGCTGATGGCATCCTGTAAATCTTTGAGAGAAAGATCCGTTTGTTGGGCCAGCATCGTGTCCTTTTTTCCAATCAGGGGCAGCAGCACTGACCAGGGGTCGGAGATCGCGGTAATCTTATCAGTGGCAGTAGCCCAATCGCCCCGGCTGGCTTCGGCCATGGATGACATTACCCCGTACTGTACCTCATAAAATTCTGCGGGCGTAGGCATGGTAAAGATCCGGGCCAGTCCGGCATATTGCCCATATAATTCAATCGCCGCCAGCAGACTTTCCTCCAGGCGCTGGTTACTGATAGCAATAGTCAAATCGTTTAGAGCTAATTTAAAGTTTTCTCTATCACCAGGGGGTAGCCCGGCTTCTACCGCCTTAGGCTCCAGCTTATTCCAACTGCTATGAATTATTTTTAAGCTTTGCAATTCTTTTTGCCATTGGTTAGGCGTTTTTTGTTGTCCCCCATCACTTTGCCCTGAAGATGATTTTTGGCCGCCCTCTTTGCCTTGGTCGCTACCACTTGAAGAGCCACCTCCCTGGCCCTGGGAACCGCCACCGCTTGAAGAACCGCCTCCCTGGGACCCGCCACTTTCTTGATTCCCTTGAGAACCCTGCCCCTGACCTCCCTCAACCCCGCCTGGGGCAGCCTGCTGTAGGGAGGGTACCTTTTTCATTCGGGTTTTCCGGTCCAGTTCCCCGATAACGGTAGTAATTTGTTTTAGCATATCTTCCGCTTCCGGTGGGGCTTTTGGTTTTTGGCCGGCAGAAGACTGGGGTTTTTGCGAGGCTGATTGTTTCTGGCCGCAACCACTTGGAACCATTAAGATTATTAATAATAAAGCTAACAGTATAAAGGGGAATCGTTTTGGGTGCAAATTTATCACCTCAATTCTTCTGTAATCAGATCAACTACATGGTATAAAGATGCTTCCTCGCATTTAGACCAATCTTCATTTAGACTTACGGGTGTTTATCATTGGAAGCACCGGAAGCACCCATAGCAAGCGTCACGGAACAATATCCACTAATTTACATTTGTTTAGATTTTTTGCAATAGCTTATTAATTATAATTTCCCTAAAAGGTTTATCGCATACAAAAATGCCGAGATGTTAATATGAGTTTTCATCTCGGCAAACTAATGTTTATGCAATCAGCATAACTTTATAAACTAAATCCCCATGGCCTTAAAGCCGCTAAACTCCAGCTACACCACCGGAAACGATGAAGGTCATAAGGTCGGCACTGCTTGTATCCAGGGGCTGAACCTGTTCCCGGGGGAAGACCAGCAATTGACCGGCGAAGTTGTAAGATTGAGGCACATAAACTGAAATATATTCTTCCAGCCCAAATTTAGCCAGGGAATCACAGGTAATAAACCCCAGCACATGGGCACTACTATCCGGACCCAGCTTAACCAGTACCGGACGGTTAAAGCTTTTCTTTTCACCGGCAAAGGCATTAAGGAGGTCTTTAATAGAACCATAAAGCAGTTTGACCAGGGGCAGGCGGCTCATCAGGCGGTCAAAGAGCAATAATAATCTCTTGGTAAGGAAATTGGAAACCAGGAAACCGGTCAAGGTTATAATAACCAGAGTAGCCAGGAATCCTACCCCGGGAATAATGCCTATACCGGGAATAGGGATTTTTAACAAGCCATCTACCTTGATAAAAAGTATGTAAACGACATACAGAGTTACTACAATGGGTACTATAAAGAGTAATCCATTAAGAAAATAACTGGTTAATTTTTTCATCATTAACCCCTTTCTGGTAAATATACCATAGCTTATAACTTACCAGCTATGGAGCTAAAAACATATATAGTAAGAATCCCGATTATCAAAAATCCTATTCCTACCGCTACGCCCAATTTATTATTTGCAATAAATGATTTTATTTTATCTAACATTACATCACCTTACATTGATTATACACACTAATAATTCTGCATAATCCTGTTTTCACCTGCGCGAGATTATATATAATGGTGGTAAAAATTCCGACAATTATTTTATTTTTTACTCTGGCAAGCGATAAAAATTTCGGCCAAATCCGGGTCAAACTGGGTACCGGCACAGCGCTCAATTTCTTTTAGGGCCTCTTTATAGCTCATTGATTTCTGGTAGGGGCGGCCGTTTACCATCACATCATGGGCATCTGCAATAGCCAGTATGCGTGCGTTAAGCGGTATATCTTCACCTTTCTTCCCTAAAGGATAACCGCTGCCATCCCAGCGTTCGTGATGCATTAATATAGAATCTGCTATAGGGGACAGGTCAGGGGAGGATAAAGCTATGCGATAGCCTATCTCCGGGTGTTTTTTTATTATTTCCCATTCCTCCGGGCTAAGGCTGCCGACCTTATCCAAAATACTTTTAGGAATACCAATCTTACCTATATCATGCAGCGAAGCTAGCAGGGTAAGATTGTCCATCTCATTTTCCGGTAGAGCTAGTGATTGACCCATTTTAACTACCATTCTGCGTAAACGAGTAGTATGTTCACGAGTTTCGTGGCTTTTCATCCAGAGAGTTTTTTCCAGTGAGGTAATAAAAACACTACGATTACTCTTATGCTCTAGAAGCTTATTACGATACATACGGTCTTCAGCTTCCTTAAGAACATCCAGGGTATTTTGCCAGGCGTATTCCTTGGTAGCTACACCGAGAGATATACTAATCTGCAAAGGGTAAGAACCCGTTTGGCGACAGTTATTTTTAATGCGCTTATATAATTGCAGTGCATCTTCTTCGCTGGTTTGGGGAAGCAAAATGGCGAACTCGTCACCACCCCAACGAGCAATGATGTCTTCTTCTCGACAGGACTGTTTGAGTAAATTTGTTACACTGGTTAACAGTTCATCACCATCTCGGTGCCCAAAAGCGTCATTAATCAATTTTAAACCATTAACATCACCAATTATTATGCTGAGAGGTAGTTGCCTCTCTGTATCCAGACGCTTAATTTCCTCCTCAAAAAAGGCCCGGTTGTAAAGCCCGGTTAATTTATCATGATAGCTTAAATAGCGAATTCTTTCCTGATCTTGTTTTTGCCGGGTAATGTCTCGCACTGACTCGATCGCCCCTATTTTATTGCCTTGTTCATCACATAAAGGCGACGCTATAGCATAAAGGGTAGCTCCTTCAAAACCTATATAAGGGCAAAAGGTTTCAGTAGCCAGAGTCTCATCCCCGATATATTCCACTTTACTATATTGTGACCACGACTCTTTATCCTGGCTCAGAACAATATCTAACAAGGTAGGACGAGGAAGCCCATAAAAAGGCAGGGCATAGGCATGATTCCCTTTTCCTAACATTTCTGTAGCCATAACCCCGGTCATATCTTCAATAGCCCGATTCCAGGCAATAATATTACCTTTATTGTTAACCACCACAGTAGGGTCGGGGAGAAAACTAATAATATTATCCAGTAACTGCTTAGATTGGTGCAGGGCTTCTTCGGCCTGTTTTCTTTCGGTAATATCATATAAAACAGCAATAACCGCAGGTTTACCCTGATACTCCAAATAACAGGTAAAGGCTTCTACCCAGACATTATTTCGTTTAGGGGTATTTATGACAAACTCATAATGGGAAGGGCTATTTAATCCTTGCAGGCAGGCATCAATCTTTTGACCAACCATTTCACGAAAATCCGGGTGGATAAAGCTCCAGTAATCAATTTCCATGAATTCTTCCCGGGTAAAGCCACTAATTTTAAGCAGGGTGGAGTTCACCCAGACCAGTTTATTATCCTGCAAGATATGTATTGAAGCTGGTATACTTTCAGCCAGGTGATAAAATCTATCTTCGTTCTGACCTGATTCTTCTGCTTCCATTTGCGGGCACTTTAAAGATTCTTCCAGTTTCATAGCTTCAGAAGATACAGCAACTAATGGTTTATATTTTTGGTTGTTATGCATGTTATTACCTCGTTGTAGATATTCATAGAAATAAACTGCTTATTCTTCTTTAAGGGGGCTATCCTAACCTATTGACCTATATCAACCTTTGTTCTTTTTAATACGAATAATATCTAGTAGGACTCGCCAGCTTTACGTTCCCTTTTTTGTTTATACATACGGGCATCGGCAATGTTAATTGCGTCCAGCAGGCGCGGGGCATCTGATGGACTGCAGGCCACCCCATAATCAGCAAAAATATCAACATTAATCCCGAGTAGGCGCTGTTTATTAAGCTCTTCGTTAACCCGTTGCAGTGCTATTTCGGTCTGTTCCATTGAGGTGAAGGGGAATAGTACTATAAATTCATCACCCCCGTAGCGTCCCACCGTGTCCACCGAACGAATACTTTGGGCAATGGCATTGGCGGTAGCTTTCAACACCTCATCCCCAACAGTATGGCCAAAGCTATCATTTATCATTTTAAGGTTACCCAGGTCCAAAATAGCAACACAGGTCTCCCCCCCGTGGCGTTTTAATTTTTCCTCCTCTTCTTCTATGCGTTTCATCATATAGCGGCGGTTCCATATTCCGGTCAGGGGATCTATCAAAGCCTGCTGGTTAAGTTTATTTTTAGCCTCCATTTCTTCCAGGTGCAGGGCGATGTGCGATGCCATGATATTCATCAACTCAAAATCCAGCTCGGTAAAAGCGTCCTTTTCTAAATGGTCTATCGCTACTAGCCCCCAGTTAACATTTTTATAAATTATTGGGGCAATAATTAAAGATTCAATCTCATTATGGTATAGTTCGATACCCTTGACTTCCAACTGTACATTACCACTATAGAATGGTTCGCCGGTAGCTATTGCTTGTTGCAATATAGTTCCTTCTTTAACCAGCATTGTCTCCAGGTGCTGGGAAATAAGTTCCCCGGTGAGTTCCATTATGGTAAAGGAATTACTTTCTTTAGATTCCCGAACGACAATAAGAAAATTACGAAAATTAATAATATAGGGCAGGGAACGGCTGATAATTTCAAAGTCGTCATCCACTGATTGTGAAACACTCAGATAGCGGAAAATATTAAATAAATCTTTTTGTCCTTGAGCCAGCTTTTCTGCCCGGGCCTTTTCTACCTGTAAATTCTTATTAGTTTGGCGGAGTTCGGCAACCAGCTGCAGTGCCTGGCGGTAAACGAAGAAATAAATAAGAAACATAGCAACTATAAGGGATAAAGCAACTATTAGCATGTTTATAGCGGTGCTATTGTACACTGATTGATAAAGGGTGGGGTTATCTTCACCTAACAGCAGTATTACGTCACTGTTAACAATTTTTCCAACAAACCAGGTCATATTATCATGAGTAAATAGCGTATCATCGATCCTTTTCATTTCCCCGAGGTTTATGTTAGTTTGCGGGACAATATTTAACTTGTAGTCAATCAAATTCATTTTAGCCAACACTGCTGCCGGGTCAAACACTGCTATGTCAGCAGATATTACTTCATGTTTATGTATTAACGGATTATAGACTACGAAGAGAGGACGACCATGATAATCAAAATAATGCACTCTAACGGTTTTCCCATGGTAACGGTGCCAATCAATTTCTTCAATAATGATATGGTTTCCATACGAGCTTATAACCTGATTATCAACAAGGCGTACAGCCAGAACGCAGTTTTTTAGCCTGACAGCAATAGCAGCAAAGTAAGATTGCGTGAAGTTAGCCAGTTCATCAAGGGTTATTTCTCCGGAAAGATATTCTACAGTCTTTTGCCTTGTTTCTGTGCAGCAGCAAAGGCCTTCCGTATTGTAAATACAATTCTCTATAAAGTTATTAATAGTGATGAGATACATTTCACCTTCAGTTTGAAAATTCGACTGTTCGCTGTTCATTAGATCATTTTGTACCGGGAACATGATTGCTAATAGAGATAAAGCCAGTAACAATACTATTCCCGTTAAAACAATTTGAAACTTTCTAATTAACTGTCTCAAAAATACTCCCCTCCCTAAGCATATTTTTTACGGGAGTCCTGATTTGTTCTTTTTAGATATAAAATTACTGACTAATTACCTATTCTAAAACCTATGACATTATTCCTGCTTGTTAACAGTAAAAAAGAAGAAAAAAGTCTATAATAATGCAGGCTCTTCCGTATTTAGGGATAAAATAATAAATCTAGGATTAAAGGGCTATGGTATTATCTCAGATTAATAGAGGTAGTGGACGAAAGGCAATAACTTAAAGTGGAAACATAAAAAGTTTTAGGTTAAAATCTTTTATCAGGGTTTATCGAAACAGGGAAAGGAGTTGATTAACATCAAAGTTACAGTCAGGCTTTTTGCTACCCTGCGCAAGGGGCGTTTTAAAGAGCAAGTGTTTGATTATGAAGAGGGTACAACGGTTGCAGATGTAATTGAACAGCTAAATATACCCCATAAAGAACTGGGCATCGTTTTTCTAAACGGTAAGCATACTGAACTTCAGCAAACCCTGCATGATGTAGATATCCTCTCTATTTTTCCTCCAGTTGGAGGAGGCTAAGTTTTTATGGAGGGCGGATCAGCCCTCCATTGCCACACTCCTATTACACATCTTTTGGTTCACATGCCAGACAAGACCACTTGCATAAATGATATGTGTATAAAAATGTTACAATTCCTCGAAAAGTGTGACACTATGGTTACAATAGTGTTACATCAATTTTACCTGCAAGTTGCATTATAGGGCTTCTCCATGGTTGGCATGATGTTTGCAATAGATATAAGCAAACAGTAGGTAAACAGTTTTATACCGGGGGGAAGCACTAACAGTCGCAGCAGCAATTTTTACCTTCCCAATACTAAGAGATAAGCCAGTTAACTTACCCTCAATTCCCCCCTTTTTAATCATGAAAGGTTTATGATAGACCTCCGGAAAAGGTGGAGCCAGGAGTTTATCAGTAAACTTTTTGGAAAGAAGGGATAACGTCATCTATTATGCTGGTTGGAAACGTAGCCAAATAATTTAAACAAGGAGGTGAAACTGGTTTTCTACGGAAAAACCAGGACATTAATGGAAAAAATTTTAGTAGTACAACCCGAAAAATGCACCGGTTGCCGTACTTGTGAACTTATATGCTCATA
>JAAYCQ010000273.1 GCA_012729715.1 Syntrophomonadaceae bacterium | reverse complement strand
GGTCAGCCCGAGCCAATGTTTATCCAATGATTCAAACTATTTTTGAACGGGCTACTACCGAGGATATTACTGTACCTCGTAATAAACTGCCGGAACTGGTACGGGCGGTACAGGCCATTGCTGCTGCGGAAGGGGTCATGATTGGACTAGCAGGTCATGCCGGGGATGGCAATATGCATCCTTCGGTATTATTCCCCCAGGTAACTCCTGAAGCCCTGGAGAAATCCGAAATTGCTATTGATAAGCTGATTCGCGCCGGTTTGGATATGGGAGGAACTATTTCCGGTGAGCATGGAATTGGTATTCATAAAGCCAAATATTTAGCCTGGGAACTGGGTGACATCCAAATCGATCTGATGAAACGGATTAAACAAGCCTTTGACCCCAGGGGCATCATGAATCCCGGCAAAATATGGATGGAGGATGGTGATAATCATGCTTAGACTGGAAGACTATGAAAAGATAATTGAAAAATGTTCACATTGCAGTTATTGTCAATCCACCTGTCCATCTTATTTAACCGAACAGAGTGAAAGCTCGGTTGCCAAAAATCGACTGCTGATCATCAAAGAAACGCTTATGCATAAAAACCTTCCATTTACTCCACGCGCCCAGGAAATTTTAGATAATTGTCTACTGTGTACCAATTGCACCCAGACCTGTTCCAGTAAAGTACCAATTGACGACATTATTATTGCCGCCCGAATTAAGATGGGACAAAAGGGCGTCGGCGGTATCAAGCAATTTGTAATGGGCAAGATGCTGACCCAAAGGGGCCTGACCGGGGCGCTGGGCAAAGCAGGTTCTTTAGCCCAAAAATTAGGGATAGCAACCAAAGAGATTCCACAACTGGCCAGTAAGTCTTTTGATAAAATGTATTCTGGTACTTATACCCCGGCAGGCACAATTAAAAAGCGAGTTGCGTATTTCGTGGGCTGTGGTACCAACTTTATTTTTCCAGACACTGGTGAAGCAGTTGTCAAGGTTTTGAACCATAACGGCATAGAAGTGATTATCCCTGAAGGGCAGGTATGCTGCGGTATTCCAGCTCTGGGGGAAGGTGACCTGGAAGGTGCTCGAAGTATGGTCGAAACCAATATTAAGCTTTTTGCCGAATTGGATGTTGATGCCATTGTTACCGACTGTACTTCCTGTGGGATGATGTTTAAGGAAAAAGCTGCTAAATGTCTGCCAGACGATGACCCGCTACAGGAAAAAATCGCAGCTGTGACTGCTAAGATATGGGAAGTAACTGATTATCTGCAAAATCAAGGCCTGGAGGCAGCTCCCGGACCGTTGGATGTTACATGGAGTTACCATGTTCCCTGTCACCGTGGCTGGTCACCTACGGTTAAAGATGCACCACGTCAACTATTGGCACAAATACCAGATGCTAAGCTGAGAGAATTTGATAATCCCGAACAGTGCTGCGGGGGAGCTGGAACCTACTTTATGGAACACCGCGAAATAGCAGAAAAAATACGCGCCTCGCGTCTAGAGGATGTAAATAATACCGTATCAGATGTAATTTTGACCCAGTGCCCGGTATGTCGTTTCTATATTGGTTTCCAGGTAATGGACCGGGAAGTTACCCATCCCATAAAAATACTGGCGCGGGCCTATGGGTTATAGTTAAAAACAGGGAGGAGCAGAGGTTCATTCTTCTGCTCCTCTTGGTACTATACAGAGTCTAGTGCTCTGTTATAATAAGATGGTATAATTTAGAACAGATTGATAATACCAGAAATGCATTGACCAAATAACGAACTTGGGAGTAACGGCAATAGTTTTTAAGGAGAAAATTCTATGAGCAGATCTTTATCCAGAGCGCTTGCTATTTTAGAACTTTATAATGGACGCAAAGGGGAATGGGGCATTTCCGAAATTAGTCGAGAACTTGATTTGCCTAAAAGCACAGTGCATGGTTTAGTAATCACCCTGGCTAGCAACCATTATTTAGAAAAAGCTGAGAGCGGTAAATATAGATTAGGTATGAAAGTTTATGAATTGGGCCTGACTTATCAAGCCAGTGCCCGGCTGGGCTCAGTGGCGGAACCACATGTAAAAGCACTGGCTGCAAAATATCAGCAAGCAGTTCACATCGCAATTTATGCCGGGAGAATGGCAGTTTTCGTAATTGGTAACAAAGCAGGTACCAGTCACGTCATTTTTCCCCGGGTTGGTGCCGGTATTGCAGCTTATTGCACAGGCGTTGGCAAGGTACTGCTTGCCTGGCAGTCGGCAGCTCATATTGAAGAATATTTACAGCACGAAGAGCTGCAACCGTATACAAAAAACACTATTACCGATCCGTTGCAGTTAAGAAAAGAACTCCAACAAGTAAGAGAATACGGTTATGCTGTTGACCGTGAGGAAGCGGTAGTAGGAATTGGATGTGTCGCCGCCCCTATTTTTGGCTCATCCAATCAAGTAATAGCATCATTAAGTGTATCCGGAGAAGTTAATTTGATACTGAGGAAAAAACTACGAGAATGTATTATAGATGTCAACCATGCTGCCAAAACAATTTCCATCGGAATGGGCTATAGAGGCGAGTATCCACTTCCATGCCTTAATCTATAATTCTGGTGACTGCTGCAAAAATTCCCAGAAACAACCCTTCCAGGTCGCTAGACCGCGGTTTCTGCTAGAATCTATAATCCTGGTGAAGACTGTTAAAATACCTGCTGCCCATATTGATAGAAGGAAGCAAAAGAACCGTCCCCGTGTTTCCCTACCATATAGTATCCAAAGGGTTCAATTTTTACAATAACCTTCCCTAAATTCCTTTTTTTAATTGAATTGAGATGTCCCTACCATTATAATTTAATCAATGAGATATTACGTAACAAAAAAATTTTAGGCATAATAATCTAGCAGTTGTATATAGGGGGGGGTGATATTGCCGAATATGGGCTTTTCCATGAATAATTCTATTAAAAGGAGGCTAGTTTTATGGACCAATATGTAACAGAAGAACAAATGCAGCGACTTGTAGATTTTAAAGGAGCCCGTGAATATCACCTTAATAAAAAACGGGATAAGGCTGATAAACGGATGAGTTTAAGCGAGGCTATTGCCCAGTATGTAGAAGATGGGGATATTTTTGCCGAAACTGGTTTCGCTTATGTCCGAGCCCCACTGCAAGCATATTTCGAAATGATTCGCCAGAAGAAAAAGAATCTGGTGGGCATTGGATCACCGATGTCTAACTGCTCATACCTTATGGCGCTGGGATTAATGAAGGCTATTCATTTATCTTACATAGGCGTAGAAATGAGGGGTAATGATAAAAACTTTGCCCGGGTTATTAAGAGTAAACAGGCAAAGATTGCTTCTATCTGGAGTCACGGTTCCATGGCTCTGGGATTTAAAGCAGCCCAATTAGGTGCCCCCTTTATTGCATCTAAACAATTACTGGGTTCGGATATGTTAAAACAAAATCCTTATGTCAAGGTAATTGACAGCCCGGTGGGCAAGGATAAGGACCCGGTCTGTTTAATTCCGGCTTTATTTCCAGATGTTTGCGTAATTCATGTACAAAAAGCTGATCGTTATGGTAATGCTATCATTGATGGTCCGGCAATTAATGATATAGCTCTGGCCGCAGCTTGCCGCAAGGTTATACTTACAGCCGAAAGGATAGTACCGGAGATGGCCATTCGTGAGAATACCAGTGCATCCATACCCTTCTGGTACGTGGATGCGGTTGTGGACATGCCTTATGGGGCCTTACCTGGCTGCTGCCCGGGTCATTATTACTGGGCGCGCGAATGGTGGGAATGGCTGGTACGCAATGTGACACCTAGAGAAGAGAATATTGCTGCTTTCTTTGATTACTGGGTGTACAGTACTAAAGACCAATATGATTTTATCGATAAACTGGGTGGAATTCGCTTTTTGGATCATGCCCGCGAGTTAATGGAAGCTGCTGAAGCCAATATTGATGATTCCAAGGTTAGTTTTGCCTACCAGGAAGTCATACCCAAATGGGATTAGGAAGGAGGTTATAATTGATGAGTAAAATAGCACCGGCAAACCCCCTGGAAATGCTAGCCTATAATATCTCTTTGCAGATTGAAAACGGGCAGATTGTTTACGTGGGAACCGGCCTTCCCATGGTAGGTGCCCTGTTGGCAGCCAAGACCCATGCCCCCAACATAACCATGGTTTTTGAAAGTGGCGGGCAGGATCCTCTAGAAGGAGATATGCCCTGGTCAGTAGGTTGTCCCTTCACTTTCCGCAAATCTCCTATGGTTCAGGAAATGGCT
>JAAYCQ010000272.1 GCA_012729715.1 Syntrophomonadaceae bacterium | reverse complement strand
GAAGATGAAAAATATATGCAAAGAGCACTTGATTTAGCTGTCCGGGCCCAGGGAAGAACCAGCCCTAATCCTATGGTGGGTGCGGTGGTGGTAAAAGATAACCAGGTTGTTGGAGAAGGTTATCACCAAAAAGCCGGTACCCCCCATGCTGAAGTCCATGCACTGGAGGAAGCAGGGGAAGCTGCCCGGGGCGCTACCCTTTATGTTAACCTGGAACCCTGCAGCCATTATGGCAGGACTCCCCCCTGTGCCGATGCCATAGTTCGGGCAGGAATAAAAAAGGTAGTAGTCGCAGGTTTGGACCCTAATCCCCGCGTATCCGGGCGGGGTTTAAAGATATTACAGGATGCTGGTATAGAAACTTATACCGGGGTGCTGGAACAGGAAGCACACAAATTAAACCAGGCTTTCTTTAAATATATTCAAACCGGAACACCCCTGGTAAGCCTGAAAGTGGCTATGACCTTGGATGGCAAAATTGCTACCAGTATCGGTGATTCCAGGTGGATTAGCGGTGAAGCATCGCGCCAATATGTTCACCAATTACGTAACGTTTATGATGCTATTATGGTGGGAATAGGTACGGTATTAAAAGATGACCCTATGCTAAATACCCGCCTGGAAGAACAGGATTGCCGGAACCCTGTCAGGATAATAATAGATACCAATTTAGACCTTCCCCAGTCCAGTAATATAGTTAAGACGGCTACACGGCAGAAAACCATAGTTTTTTGTGGTCAACAAGCTGATTACTCCAGGCAGGAATTTCTAGGGGAAGCGGGTTTGACTATAATACAGTTGCCCACTGATGAAGAGAAGCTGCCCCTGGAAGAGGTTTTACGGGTACTGGGAGAAATGGAGATTATGACCCTGCTAGTGGAAGGTGGCGGGGAAATAAACGGCTACCTGATAGAAAAAGATTTAATCGATAAAGTTTACTGGTTCATAGCCCCCAAAATTGTAGGGGGCAGGGAAGCACCCACCCCGGTAGGGGGAAGGGGAATACAACAGCTTAAAGATGCCCTGCTGCTAAAATCGATGGAAATACAGCGATTTGATGAGGACATACTGATTACCGGATACCTTTGATAGTCGTCAGTCAATCGGACATTAGAAGTTGGAAATTAGAAATTAGGGATCGGAAATCGGGTGTGTCAGGGCGAACATAGGGCGAACATGGGGACTGTCCCTGCTGTTTCGCCCGGAACCAAAAGAAACAGAGGGACTGTCCCCGTGTTAGGCCGGCTTAAACGTAAAAATACATAACAACCGTCCCCTTATGCAGGAAGTCGGATATAAATCATTAACTACGAGGAGCTGAAACATTTGTTTACCGGAATAGTTGAATCAATGGGCAGGGTTCGGGGCATAAAACGAGGGGCCCAATCCTTTCAAATTGATATACAGGCAGAAGCCATCCTCGATGATGTTAAACTGGGGGACAGTATTGCCGTAAATGGGGTATGCCTAACCGTAAATAGCTATGATTCCCAGCATTTTACCGCCGATGTTATGCCTGAAACCATGGATAAAACGACCCTCAAACACCTTAAATCAGGTGAGTACGTAAACCTGGAACGGGCCCTGCGTGTAGGGGACCGCCTGGGCGGACATATAGTACAGGGCCATGTCGATGCCGTGGGAATTATTGGGGCCAAAGAAAAAAGGGATATTGCCTATGTTTATACCATAAAGGCACCTGCACCAGTCCTGCGTTACACTGTGCCCAAGGGTTCCATAACGGTTGATGGGGTTAGCCTGACCGTTATTGACGTTTTACCTGATAGCTTCACCGTATCCCTAATACCCCATAGTGCCGACCAAACCATATTGGGTCGCAAGCAAGCCGGGGACTACGTTAACCTGGAGAGTGATATTCTGGGAAGATATATAGAAAAACTATTACAGACAGGTGGCGATAAGGAAACAAGCAGTCTTAGCGTTTCATTTCTGGCTGAAAACGGATTCTTATAAGGAGGTATTGACGTTGTTTAATACTATCGAAGAAGCAATTAAAGATGTCCAAGAAGGTAAAATGATTATCATAGTCGATGATGAGGATCGGGAAAACGAAGGCGATATCGTAGTAGCAGCAGAGAAAGCCAATTCCGATATTATCAACTTTATGGCTACCCATGCTAAAGGCCTCATATGTGTACCTATGACCGGGGATAGACTTGATGAGCTGGAGATTAAACCCATGGTTCAGAACAATACCGATAATCATGAAACCGCCTTTACCGTTTCGGTTGACTACAAGACCACCACCACCGGAATTTCAGCTTTTGAACGGGCAGCCACCGTTGCCGCCCTGATAGACCCCAACAGCCAGCCCCAGGATTTTAGAAAGCCGGGACATATTTTTCCACTTAGATATAAAGAGGGAGGAGTTTTACGTCGCACCGGCCATACTGAAGGTTCCATCGACCTGGCCAAACTGGCTGGACTTTACCCTGCAGGCGTCATTTGCGAAATAATGAATGATGATGGTACTATGGCCCGGGTTCCCCAACTGCTCGAATTTGCTGTAAAACATGATATGAAGATAATAACTATTGCCGACCTGATAGAATACCGGCGCCGTACCGAAAAACTGGTAGTCCGGGTTGATGATGCCAGACTGCCTACCATGTATGGAGATTTTACAGCAGTTGCCTATGAATCCCTGCTGGACGGAAAAGGCCACATTGCTCTGGTTAAAGGAGTATGGGAACCGGACGAGCCGGTTTTGGTCAGAGTTCATTCCGAATGTTTAACCGGGGACGTTTTTGGTTCCAGTCGCTGTGACTGTGGCGAACAACTGGCGGCAGCCCTGACCATGATTGAAAAGGAAGGCAAGGGAGTTTTACTCTACATGCGCCAGGAAGGACGGGGAATAGGCCTGGTTAATAAAATCAGGGCTTATAAACTTCAGGATAACGGACGCGATACGGTAGAGGCCAATATTGAACTGGGATTTCCTGCTGACCTGCGTGATTATGGCATCGGGGCTCAGATTCTGGTGGATTTAGGGCTAAAGAAGATGCGCCTTATGACCAATAACCCTAAAAAAATCAGGGGCCTGGAAGGATATGGCCTGGAGGTTGTGGAAAGGGTTGCCATTGAAATGGATTGTAAAGTAGAAAATCGCCGCTATTTAACAACCAAGAAAGAGAAGATGGGGCATTTACTGGCCCATTTATAAAAATATTTTGGAGGTGCAACAGTGAGCAAAATTTATGAAGGCAAGTTACTAGGAGAAAATCACAAAATAGCCATTATCGTATCTCGTTTTAACGAATTTTTTACTAACAAGCTGTTATCAGGCTGCCTGGATACTCTGAGCAGGCATGATGTAAACCTTGACAATGTGGAAATAGCCTGGGTTCCCGGTGCTTTTGAAATGCCCCTGGTGGCTCAAAAAATGACTGCCCGGGGATATGATGCCGTGATCTGCCTGGGAGCTGTAATCCGCGGAGCTACTCCTCACTTTGAATATGTTTCAGCAGAAGTAACTAAAGGTATAGCCCAGGTAGGTTTAAACACAGGTGTGCCGGTAGTCTATGGGGTTATCACTGCTGATACCATCGAGCAGGCCATTGAAAGAGCCGGGACCAAAGCTGGTAACAAGGGCGTAGACGCAGCCTTAACCGCCATCGAAATGATAAACCTGCTCAGGCAACTTTAAAGTGAGGAGTAAGGCGCAAGGAGTGAGGGGTGAGGAGCGAACATGGGGACTGTCCCTGCTGTTTCGCCCGGAACTAAGGAAACAGAGGGACTGTCCCCGTGTGCGCCCGGCTTAACGCAAAAACACACAAGAACCGTCCCCTTGTGCGGATTAAATAAAAAAGAGCTGCTCTAGAGCAGCTCTTTTTTATCGTTATTTTAGAATGCCAGTACACAGGCAGGATAATTTTCCTGCAGGTACTCGGCAATTTCATCACTCTGCAGGGCTTTACCCAATTTGGCAATGCTGGGGTCATCCTTATCTTCAGGCCTTACCACCAGTACATTAGCAAAAGGAGAGTCACCCGGTTCTACAAATAGTGCGCCCATCGGATCTAGTTTAGCATCCAGGGCATAATTAGTATTAATACAGCAGATAACTGCATCGTCCAGTACCCGGGGCAGGGTAGCAGCATCAGCCATTTTTATATCAAGTTCTTTGGGATTTTCTATAATGTCCCGGGTGGTAGCAGTAACTCCGGCCCCTTCTTTTAATTTAATCAGTCCGGCTGACTGCAATACCGCAAGGGCACGTCCGCTGTTGCTGGGATCGTTGGGAATTCCTACCGTAGCTTTATCGGGTAGTTTGTCCAGTTTATCAATCTTTTTAGAATAAATCCGCATCGGTTCGGTATGAATTTTTACCGTCCAGACCAGATCAGAATTAGTTTCAGCATTGAAATCTTCGAGATACGGTATGTGCTGGAAGAAGTTAGCGTCAATCTGGCCGTCTTTAAGCGCCGGATTGAGCTGGGAGTAGTCGGTAAAGTCTTTAAATACCAAGTCAACTCCCTCTTCTGCCAATTTAGGTTTTACCATCTTCAGCATTGCCGTGTGAGGCTCACCGATAACGCCTACTACTAACTTGGTAGCAGGAGTCTTATCCGGGGTTCCTGCCTCCTTATCCTTATCATTGTCACCACCGCAGCCTGCTGCCAGGCCCAGGGCCAGAATCAAACAGGCTACTAAAACCAAAGATAATATTTTTTTCACTTATTTACCTCCTTTTAGACACTACTTGGTTTGACCATCTGGTACCCAGCATCTGAATCAGCTGGACCAGTATTAAAAGCACAATAACGGTAATCCACATAACCCCGGTTTGGTAGCGCATATAACCATGATAATAAGCCAGGGTTCCCAATCCCCCCCCTCCTAATATTCCGGCCATAGCTGAATAACCTACCAGATTAATGGCAGTGATAGCTACTCCCAAAACAATAGATGGAACTGCTTCAGGAATTAAAACCTTGCGAATAATCTGCCAGGCATTGGCACCCATGGACAGAGCAGCTTCTATTAAACCCCAATCAATCTCTTTTATAGAGGTTTCAACCAGACGGGCAACAAATGGTATGGCAGCAATGGACAAGGGAACTATAGAGGCTACCGTACCGATAGAGGTTCCTACTATTAAACGGGTAAAAGGTATAAGCAGGATAAGCAGGATAATAAAAGGTATGGAACGAAAGGCGTTGACTATAGCACCTAACACCTCGTTTACCCGCTGATTTTCCAATACATGTCCCTCTTCCGTAGTTACCAGAATTATAGCCAGAGGTAGTCCCACAATATAGCTTACTGTAGTAGAGATGAACACCATATAGATGGTTTCCCAGGTAGCAAATAGAACGGCTCCTGGAATCCAGGCATTCTCACCCAGACTGGAACTTAAAAAAGCATTGATATCAATAGCGGCAATTGCTTCAATCATTTTCCAGTACCTCGATTTCCAGGCCGCTTTCCCGCAGGAAATCCATAGCCTCATTTATTAGGTCCAGGGTTCCGATTAGCTCAAGGGTCAGGTTGCCAAAAGGCGTATCCTTTACCCGGTCTATATTACCATATAGGATATTGGCTTTCACATTATATTTCTGCAACATGGTGGACATCAGAGGTTCACCGGCGGAAGTCCCGATAAACGAAACCCGAATAAGTCGGCTTGCAGTCGAGCCATTGTCTGCCACTGACCGGTGCAGGATCTCCTCAGGAATCTCTTTATTAATAATAGTGTTAATGAAACTGCGTGATGTAGGAGTGCCGGGATTAGAGAAAATACTTAAAACGTCTCCCACTTCCACAATTCTGCTATTATCTATAACTGCCACCCGGTCGCAGGCATCTTTTATAACATTCATATCGTGAGTAATCAGCAATATCGTAAGCCCCAACTGGCGATTTATATCTTTTAATAACTTTAAAATAGAACGCGTAGTCTGTGGGTCTAGAGCCGAAGTAGCCTCATCCGATAATAAGAGAAACGGCTCGTTGGCCAGAGCCCGAGCAATTCCTACCCGCTGCTTTTGCCCGCCGCTTAACTGTTCCGGGTAAACCCGGGCTTTATCCGACAATCCAACCAGTTCCAGCAGCTCTACCACTTTCTGCCGGGCTTTTTTCTCCGGTATTCCGGCAATTTCCAAGGGGAAGATAACGTTATCAAAGACCGTTCGTGAAGACAGAAGATTAAAATGCTGAAAAATCATACCGATTTTTTGCCGCAACTGGCGCAATTCCTGGTTATTCATTAGAGTTACATCCTGGCCATTAATCAGGATATTGCCGGTAGTAGGCTCTTCCAACATATTTATACAGCGAATCAGAGTACTCTTACCCGCACCGCTAAGACCGATAATGCCAAAAATCTCTCCCTGATTGACGGTAAGGTTAACATCCTTAAGGGCCATAACCTCCTGTTCGCCACCGCTATATATTTTGCTAAGATTATTAATTTGAATCAAATTACTGGCCTCCCGGTTATATAACTTGTTTGCTACTGTACTTCCCTTTGTACAATTATGCGGTTAACCTGCAGGTCCTTGATTTTAAAGGTTACGCTATTTACACGGTTTTTTCCGTAAACCATATCAAAATCATTATCATTGCCGGTTTTCATAATCAAAGTATAATCCTCACCGTAGTATTCCTCCACCAGAGTATAACCGTCCCCAACCCTTACTCCTCTGGGACTGGCAGGTTCATTGCCATCTATGTGCATTTTAATCAGGATATTTTCATCTTCACTAAAGGTCAAGAGGCAATTATGCCGTTTGGGCCTGAATATAGTACTCATACCCAGGTTTTTACCCTCGGGATAAACCAAAGCAACTTCATCCCAAGTAGATTTCCCCATAGTTAAAATACCATTACCGGTATCAACCTGATAATCCTGCTCCGATAGTATAGTATCTTTTTCAGGAGTACTTATTTCTACCCCGGGACTGCGACTGGATATATAAAAGCCTAATGCAAAAACCAGAACAAAGATAATAGCTACATACATATAACCTTTTTTGTTCACCGCAATCCTTCTCCTTACGACTAAATTCCCCGAAATAATACGTTCTTTTTTATTTTAGTGTTTATCACGGATACTTGCAATGTATGTTTACCTTCTCACCCATATAGTCTACCCGGGTTTGAACTTTGTACCATTTTTAAGCACAATCCTTGACAGCGCTTATAAACGCATATATAATAATTCTTGCTGGACCTATAACTTAATATTTATGCGGTAGTGGCGGAATTGGCAGACGCGCTAGATTCAGGTTCTAGTCTGTTCACGCAGGTGGAGGTTCAAGTCCTCTCTACCGCACCATAGCAAATGAAAGGGAGTTATTATAACTCCCTTTTTCATATTTTTGACGTCTGGGCAATACGGTGTAATCATGGTACAATACTCTATACTTTTATTAATAGCAGGAGGGTGATGATAGTGGGGAAGTATAAGGTAAAACGCGATGATAGCGTCCTGGTAGTTATCGATTTGCAGGAAAAGCTGATGAATGCTATGAAGGACCGGGAGAAAGTGTACAAAAATACTAATCTTCTACTCAGTACGGCTAAGGAATTTAATATTCCGGTGATACTCAGCGAACAGTATCCCCGTGGTTTGGGGACAACAGTTGCGATGATAAAAGATAATTTGCCGGAAGATTATATATACATTGAAAAACAAAGTTTCTCCGTATGCGGTGCAGGTCTGTTCGAAAAACTTGCGGCCATCGGTAAGAATACCGTGATTGTTTGCGGCAGTGAGACTCATGTTTGTGTATTTCAAACGGTTAGAGATCTAGTGGAAGCCGGATATAATGTGCATTTAGTTCGGGATGCGGTCTGCTCCCGTTTTGATGGAAACTATGAAAACAGCTTGAGCCTAATGTCTGAGCTGGGTGCAGTGGTCACTAATACGGAAACTGTAGTATTCGATTTGCTGGTCGCCGCAGGGACTAAAGAATTTAAAGCCATTTCGCCATTGATAAAATAGGGTAGCCAATTGACCCCTAAAACTCCTATAATAAAATATAACATTGATGTTAAATAATACCGGATGCAAACCGGAGATTTTTAGGGGGAGATAAAATGGCATATGGGGATTGGTTACTGTTAAAGCGTGAGGATAATATTGCTACTATAACACTGAATCATCCTGAAACTCTTAACCTGGTAAACTGGCAGCTGCTGGAAGAGATGGATGAGATTCAGAATGAGATTGAAAAGGACGAATCGACACGGGCTATCATTATTAATGCCAACGGGGATCATTTCTCCGCAGGTATAGACCTTCATATATTGGAGAAGGTAAACTCACAGTTTGTTATGAAAAATCTTAACTGGCTGCAGAGAGTGTATGGACGCTGGCAGGAATGGAATATACCAGTAATTGCTGCTATCCATGGGCTCTGCTACGGTTCCGCTATGGAACTTATCCTGGGATGTGATATCCGTATCGCGGCCGAGGACAGCCGGTTTGCTATTCCAGAGGTTCGTTTTGCTCTATCTCCTGATATGGGGGGAACGACCAGGCTAACCAAACTGGTAGGAGTAGGGCAGGCGAAACGCCTTATCATGGGTTGTGAGGAAATCAACGCCCAGGAAGCTTATAATATTGGCCTGGTGGAAATAGTGGTAAAACGGGAAGAGCTAATGGATAGGAGTCTGAAGTTAGCCAAGCGAATGGTCAATCTTCCTCCTGCCGCCATAGCCTTTGCCAAAAAAGGTATTAACCTGGCAGGGGAGAGCAGTGTAACTGCAGGATTATTGTTCGAACAGGCCCAATCAACATTCTGCTGTGGAACTCAGGACCAGAACGAATCCATCCGGGCCTTCTTTGAAAAACGGAAACCGGAATTCAAGGGCTGTTAGTGTGAGGAGTAAGGAGTGAGGGGTGAGGAGATTTTCCCGATCCGTTCACGGGACAGATGATTTTGCAGGGGATGTTCAGTCGCAGAAATAAAAATAGCGGGAAGCTATTAAGCTTCCCGCTTAATTTATTTTGCCTAATGGGTTGTTGACTGCAGTTGCAAATTCTGAGATAGGGCCGCCAGTTCCTCTGGGGAGAGGTTTGCTGTTATAGTCAGTAAATAGGTTTGATTATTGTGTACTACTTCATAAGAAATCGTATGCGCTGATTCTGTTGCAATTATGTCAGTCTTTACCCCTTCCTTGTTAAGAATCTCAATATTCTCCGTATCTTCTACCGCAATCTTTTCAGTTTCACTTTCATCTCCGGCAGGCTCTGCCAGTGTACTGTTAACCTTAGGGTTAACATCCGCGGTTGAGGTTGGTCTGACATAGGAGCGGCTGTAGCCAGGCTGACCCGTGTGTAAAGGGAGTTGGGCTATTTTTATGGTCAACTGGTCCTCTTTAATTCCTGTACCGAAAATATAAGTACAGGAACCGGTAACAGCGACTTTATCTACTATAGTATACGATGCAGGCAGGTTTGCCGGCTGCACCGGAAAAACACTGGTTGCTACCATAGTTTCTTCTTTGCTCTGCTGGTCCAGAGATTTCTTTATAACGTTATCTGAAACGCTATTATCATTAGCACCGTATACGATGGGTTCATTTTTAGGGGTTATGGCCGGAGAAGGTTGGTTGGCAACAGCAGATTGTTCCTCATTGGCCGACCTCAGATAAACTTCCTTAGAATTCCCGACCACTTCTCCTTTACCACCCACGGCAAAATCTTTATTTTGTTTACTAACCGGAATTTTGAACTTCATCTCATTACCCTCTGATTCAGAGGTTGCCTGCTCACGATCCGCTACATTAATGATCTTCTCATTTTTAACCATTCCTGGTGCATAGACTACCATCAATAATACCGCTGCAGCTGCAGCAATACCTATAAACCGACGCTGCCACTGGCGTTTACCCTCTACGGCAACCGACCCGGCCTGGGGCATTGGTTTAGCAGCAATCTGCTCCATCACCCGGGAAGTAAAATCAGCAGGCAGATCGGGGGTATCCCATTCCTCCCTTAAAATACTGGTTTCCAACAGGGCCTGGTCAACCGCCTGATGGCAGCTATGGCAATCAGCCAGATGCTGGTCAAACGAAACCCTCTGGTCAGGGGAAAGAACATTATCGCAGTAGTCATACAGGTATTTATCTACTTGCCGGCAATTCATATTGTAACCCCCTTTCTTCCCAGTGTTTTTCCACTATTTTACGCAATGCCTTACGGGCACGGTGAACCCTGACTTCAATGTTTTCCTTGCTAACGCCCAGGACCTCCGCTATTTCCTGATTATTTAAATCCATCTGATATCGAAGCATTATAACTATCCGGTAATTTTCCGGTAGTTCATTAATGGCTTTATCTGTAAAAACCTTTAGTTCTTCGCGTTCAAACATGAGTTGGGGATCAGTCAAACCAGCAGTATAGTAGTCTTCATAAGCCTTTCCAAAGTTTTCATCAAAATCCAGGGTTATAACCTTTTTTTTCTTACGCAGAGCACTAATACTGGCATTAGTAGCTATTCTATATATCCAGGGGCCAAATTTCTTATTACTATCAAATTGATAAAGCTTTTCATAAACGTTTATAAATACTTCCTGGGTAATATCCTCTGCCTCCTGGTATTGACCAATCATCCGGTATACTATACTAAAAACCGGCCTTTTATATCTGTTAATTAACTCCTCAAAAGCTGATATATCCCCATCCAGACTCTTACAGGCAAGCGACTCATCGCTTAACAAAACTCATCAGCTCCCTACTACTGTCAATAGTAAATACGTTGACAGATAAATTGTCTTACACCTGATGTTTAAAACTAATATAGCAGATACTACAAAAATGTGGTAGTTTAGACGCGTTGCTTCTAATTTTATAACTGGGGGTTGATAATAAGAAGGTAAAAATGTATATAATAAGCGTAGTGATTTATTTGGAAAGGAGAGATATCAATGTCAGATCAATGCAAAACCTGTCCTTCCAGCGAAGGTTGTACTATTGACCCGGCAGATTGCGCAACAGCAGCTGAGAAAAGCCTGCTTGGTTCTCTCAATGATATAAGAAATGTCATTGTGGTTATGAGCGGAAAAGGCGGCGTAGGTAAATCCTCCGTCACCGGCCTAATTGCTTCCAGCCTGGCCCGGCAAGGAAATAAAGTTGGCATATTGGATGCAGACATTACCGGACCCAGCCAGCCCAAAGCTTTCGGTTTTAAAGAATTTAAACTAATGGGCAGCGAATTTGGCATTATACCGGCTATAAGTAAATTAGGTATTAAGATGATCTCAATTAACTTCTTTTTACCTAATGAAGATGACCCGGTAATCTGGAGAGGTCCCATGCTAGCTGGAGCAGTAAAACAATTCTGGGAAGAGGTTGATTGGCGCGACCTGGATTATTTGGTAGTAGACCTGCCACCGGGTACTGGCGATGTTCCGCTCACAGTTATGCAGACTTTACCCGTCAATGGCATTGTAATTGTTTCTTCACCACAGGAACTGGCCTTCATGGTAGTTAAGAAAACTATCAAGATGAGCCAGAAAATGAACATTCCTATTTTAGGGGTAGTAGAAAATATGAGTTATGCTATTTGCCCCCATTGTGGCGAGAAACTAGAGATGTTTGGCAAGAGCCAGGGTGAACAGGTAGCAAAAGACACCGGATTGGACTATCTGGGGGCTTTACCCTGGGACGTTAAGCTAAACGCTTTGGTGGACGAGGGAAAAATAGAGGACTACACCGCACCGGAGTTGGAACAAGTAGTTAAAAATATTGTTACTAAACTGGACTAGATTTCAATCGGAGCAGGGACTGTCATTAAGGCAGTCCCTG
>JAAYCQ010000271.1 GCA_012729715.1 Syntrophomonadaceae bacterium | reverse complement strand
GAAATGGGGGCTTAAATTAACGATCTTCAATTGAAAAAGAGCTTTTGAGTCACCTGACTCACTAAAAATTTTTTAGCAAAAAAGTTTACAGGGTAAAATGCCCGATTTTTGCAGTAGAATCAATTTTTAATTTTAAATTATCGTGGAAAAACTCCGTTTTTCTCTTTATTTTAGCCCTAATTCAATCCGCGTAGTTCCCTGATGATTCCGCGGTTTCCGCGTTAAATATGCAGTCGCATGTGTATTTATTACTTTTTGCAGTGGAACCAATGTTGAATTAAGAATTCCTTTTTACCTGGAGTCTCTGGTATGGGAGCTAATGATCTTAGTTATTGGGGTTTTAGTAAGTAAAGATTCGGGTACAGGAGTCACCAAAAATATCATATACCTTCATTGCTATAGACCCTGATTCCTGGTAAGGAATTAGAATAGTAGCAACAACCGGAAGGGAATCATCCCATTGTACTTTTTCACGGACTACTTGAACCTGAGAATAAAATCCCTTTTCCTGATAATCGAAGTCAATTTCCCAAAACTCTATCAGGCTCTTAAAGGAAATGTCCGGTTCAAATGTTTCTATTTTTTGATTAACCGTAGAATATGAGGTGATTTCTATATCAACACGTCGATACTGTTCACTATGTACCCGGGTAACTACGGTTGCCTCAAAGTTGCCGGAAGTACCTGGCTCAGGATATTCCCGATTAACGACATCAAAAATAAATGGACGGGCTTGCATTTTCACCAATCGCTGGATAGTAGTATTGGCAGCAATCGGGCTATTATCACATATAATCCATTGCCGCTCCATTTCTTCACAGGCTGCAGCTGTTGTTCCTGAACCGGAGAAAAAATCCGCTACTATGCTATCGGTAGAGGAAGCAGCAGCTACGATACGTTTTAGTAAGGCCAGGGGTTTTTGGGTGGGAAACTTCAAGTTCTCGTATGCGGTAGGACTAAGAATCTTATTAATGTCAGTCCACCAGTCCTGCATTAAAGCCCCTTCTGTATTCAGATTATATTTATCCCCTTTTACCCGGGTTAATCCCCTTTCAATAGTCTTAGGGCTATAGGGACGGTACTGAGGGTTAAAAATGTAGTCTTCACTGCGACTGTACCAGAATATCAGGTCATGTTTGCGATGAAAATGTTTTCTAGTACCGCTGCCGCCGCCGTAACACCATACTATTTCATTTATAAAATTTTTGGAACCAAAAACTTCATCAAGTATTACCCTGACATAATGGCTGATATGCCAATCAATATGGACAAAAATACTACCGCGAGAACTTAAAAGCTGTTTCATTAATTGCATACACAGGTATAATTCATCCAGATAACTATCCAGACTTTCTTCCCCTTCATCTTTAAACACCAGGCGCTCAAAGATTTGGTAGTTGTCCTTATCCCCAAGCTTGATTCGGGAAGAATATCTACTTTCACTCAGATAAGGGGGATCGATATAAATAAGGTCGATTTTTCCTTCATAGCCTTCATCTCTAAGAAGCTTGAGAACATCCAAATTATTACCCTGAATTAACCTGCCTGTATTCTGTATTTTTTCTGTTGCTGCTGGATCTATAATCTGGTCAAATAACTGCTGTGCATTTAAAGGGTTAGCAAAAATGTGTTCCCGCTCCTGAATTATTATCGGGGTTTCTATTGCCGCCCCCTTATCTTTTTGCTGCCAGACTAATCTAACCCCGTGATTATTTTCCATAATCTTTCCCTCCGAGCAATCTAAATAAGCTCCTTTACAAATCTTAACATAAAAACAGCCCTGTATAGACAGGGCGTAATAAGGTACCGTTGTAAAAACCTTTAATTTGATGCAAGTTAATGGACTATAAGGTTATAAGATAAGATATTTAATTATTCAATTTTAACGTCGTAGCTCCCTGAAATTCCT
>JAAYCQ010000270.1 GCA_012729715.1 Syntrophomonadaceae bacterium | reverse complement strand
TAAAGTTTGCCATTAAAAAAAGGCCCGCTTTAGGGGCCTTTTTGTTCTCTTATTTCTTTAGTGAAATAACTACCTTGCGGTTAGGTTCATCCCCCATAGAATAGGTGCTAATCTGGGGGTCGCCCTGTAAAGCGGTATGAACTATTCTACGCTCCTGCGAACTCATGGGTCTCATTACTACGCTCTTGCGGGTTTTCTTTACCCTATCTGATAGCCTCAAGGCCAGGGCCTCCAAAGATTCTTCTCTCTTTTTCCGGTAGTCTTCTACATCCAGGACTACCCTTACCCTCTCTTCCCGGTTACGATTAACTATTAGTCCCAGTACAAATTGTACCGCATTCAGGGTTTCTCCTTTACGCCCTATAAGTAATCCCATATCCTTACCGGTTATGTTTATTCTTACCCTGCCTTCTTCCCACTCCACATTGGTTATCCGGTAATCCAATTTCATCTTATTAAGCAGGTCTTCCAGTGTCTGGCGCACATCTTCTTCCGGTTTTTCTCTTACCGAAACTTTTACTATTGCAGGTTTCTTAACTAAACCTAACAGGCCTTTACTTGGTTCCTCTATAACTTCGATAACCACATCATCAATCTCGCAACTTAATTCATCCAGGGCCGCCTTAATGGCTTCGTCAACGCTTTTTCCCTTTTTTTCTACGGTTTGGACTTCCATTCTTCTTTCCTCCTTTGTCCCTCCCTGCTACCTTTTTTTCGGTGGATGTCTTGGGTTCTACTGTTTCCACTACTTTTCCTTCTGCCTCAACACTTAATTCTATCCCGTTTCCGGTTGCAAGTTTGGCTTTTTGGTGCGAGTAATTTACATATAGTTGCTGCAATATCCCTAATATGTTGAACGTTACCCAGTATAAGGGCAGGCCTGCAGGTAGCTTGATGGCAATATAGGCCATAAAAAGTGGCATAAAGTACAGCATTGATCTTTGGGTGGGATCTTTAGTGTCTACCATGGTAACTCTTTGCTGTAAATAAGTTGTAAGTGCTGCCAAGACTGCTAAAATATAAAACGGGTCTGGTGCACCTATATTGGGTATCCATAAAAACTTGGCATGCTCTACAACCTTAAAAGGGAATTTAAACAATGACTGGTAAAAAGCTATAAATATTGGCATTTGAATGATTAATGGCAAACAGCCCCCAAACGGATTTACCCCATGCTCCTTATACATCTCCATGACTTTAACCTGCATGGTCTGGGGATCATCCTTATATTTTTCCTGCAAATATTTAAGCTTCGGTTGAATTTCCTGCATACCCCGCATAGATTTAAGCTGTTTTTGGGTAAGCGGAAATAGTACCAGCTTAATGGCTATGGTCATAAAAATAATGGCCAGTCCATAATTAGGCACACCCATTGTTGCTGTTAAATCATACATGAATTGAATTACATTAGAAAACCACTGTACAAACGATTGCCACAAAACTACTCCTGCGTATCATTGCTGATAGCAGGGTTCACCTCCCTTAGTGCTCTAAGCTAAGCGAATATTCCCTGCCCTTGTCGGTCATCTCTACCTGGTTATAATAAATAACCCGAATTCTAAAACACCTGCTGTCTGGCTAGAATAGCTTGTCTTATCTAACCATAACTTCAGGGTACCGGGTCATACCCACCACTATTATAAGGATGACACCTGGATATTCTTCTTGCAGCCAACCATCCCCCTTTGATCGCTCCATATTTTTCAATCGCCTCAATGGAATAACTTGAACAGGAAGGATAAAAACGGCAAGAAGGAGGCTTAAAAAAGGTTGCTTTTTGATATATTTTTATAAAAAAAATCATTAATCTTTTTAACATAACCGGGCCTTCTTCATCACCGAATAAAAATCTTTCTCTATCCTATTATAATCAGCCCCAACCATACTTTGCCGGGCTATCATTACAATATCATATCCCCGGCTTAACTTGTCCTGGCTCTCCCGGGCTATGGCCCGCAGGCGCCTTTTAGCTTTATTGCGTTTAACTGCATTACCTACCTTCTTACTGGCCACAACCCCAAAGCGGTTCTTGTCCATGCCATTAGCACAGATATAGGCGATAATATATTTCCCTGGAACTTTAAGGCCCTTTTTGTATGTATGCTGATAATCTTTGCTCTTGCTTATACGAAATGTCCGATTAAGCATAGCTGACCTCTTTTCCCAGGTAAAATAATAGGTCGCAAATACGACCTATGCAGATAAGGATTTTCTACCTTTCTTTCTCCGGTTAGCCAGTATCTTTCTGCCGCTGGCGGTAGACATCCGTTTTCTAAAACCGTGCTCTTTTTTTCTTTGCCGGTTTTTGGGTTGAAATGTTCTCTTCATTATTTCCAAGCCTCCTCGATTTTTCCAGCACTTTATAATTATATTGATTGTATGCCCCTAATGTCAAGATTTCGTCGCATTGTAAATACTTCAAAAATCTTTGCCAATCTGCTATGATTATACTATATTTTCATCTATCACCTTAAGCGTTTTGCTTATATTTTGCATTATCCCCGACAATATCCACAATATTTTGTTTTTCAACAGCTGTTTTTTCCACAAGTTCACAGGAGGAATCGATTAATGACCCAGGAGTATAACTTTTCAGCCATCTGGAATCAAGTGTTACAGTCATTGGCTGGGGAGATAGATGCAAGTAGTTTTGATATCTGGTTTTCCATGGTTAATTTTGAAACCGTTCGTAATGGTCGGGTATATATCAGTGTTCCTAATTCGCTTACTAAGGAATGGATTGAATCCCGTTACCTTGATAACTTACAAAATAAATTACGCAGCCTTACCAGCCAGGAAATTGAATTGGTTATTAACACTGAATCCCAGATTGAAAAAGATGGCATGTTTCCCGCTTTTAATCACAAATATACCTTTGATACCTTTGTGGTTGGTAATAGCAATCGCTTTGCTCATGCTGCCTGTTATGCAGTAGGGGAATCTCCCTCCAAAGCCTATAATCCTCTTTTTATTTACGGCGGAGTAGGCCTGGGGAAAACTCATCTGATGCAGGCTATTGGCCATCATATTATAAAGAAAAGACCCGGCTATACCGTGGTATATGTATCTTCCGAACAATTTACCAATGAACTTATTGGGTCGATTAAGGATGATAACATGGCTGGTTTCCGCAACAAATACCGTGGGGTAGATGTCTTATTAGTAGATGATATTCAATTTTTAGCCGGCAAGGAGAGAACCCAGGAAGAATTTTTCCATACCTTTAATACCCTTTATGAATCGGATAAACAGGTAGTCATTTCCAGTGACCGCCCCCCTCGTAATATTCCTACGCTGGAGGATCGCTTACGCTCCCGTTTTGAATGGGGCTTAATAACCGATATTCAGCCTCCTGACCTGGAAACTCGGGTGGCAATATTAAGGAAAAAAGCCCAAATTGAAGATTTTAATGTTCCTTACGATATATTAGATTATATAGCCAATTACATTGACAGTAATATTCGTGAGTTGGAAGGGGCTCTAGTCCGTCTGGTAGCATATGCCACTATTACTAATAAACCCCTTAATATGAATACTGCCACTGAGGCTTTGAAAGATATACTACCTCCACCCCAACCAAAAAAAATAACTATAGAATCTATTCAAAACGCGGTTTCTACTTTTTATGGTATTGAAATAAGCGAATTATTATCGAAAAAACGTAATAAGCACGTGGTTTATCCCCGACAAATAGCTATGTACCTCTGTCGCCGCCTGACTGATGCCTCATTCCCCCAAATCGGGGAACAGTTTGGAGGGCGTGATCATACTACAGTTATGCATGCTAATGAAAAAATAGAGCGGGATTTACAATCTGATAGGGAACTAGCTGCTGCAGTTAATGATTTATGTAAAAAAATAGACCCCAACTTCGTCACCTGACCAGACCTTCTTTTCCACAAGTTTATCCAGGGGACAAGCTAAGCAGCTGCAATACTTTAAAAGGTTTATCCACATATTCTAAGGCCCTACTACTACTACTACTGAATTGTTAATAAATAAATAAATAAGACCAGGCTTGCTTTAAGTGGCCAAAAAGTTATTGGAGGTAAATAATCATGAAAGTAACTATGGAAAAAAGGGATTTATCCTCTCTTACTACCCTGGTTTATCGGGCAGCATCTACTAAAAATACTATACCCGTTTTAGCAGGATTACTTATTGAGGCCAGCACTGATAAAGGACTATTAATGACCGCCACCGATATGGAAATAGGCATAAAGGCCTCTAGTAGTAGTGTTGAAATTATTGAGCCTGGTTCGGTACTGGTAAATGCCCATTATTTTGCTGATTTCATTAAACTATTACCCGACGGTCCAATTACTTTAGAATTAAATAAGGACAATGCTAAACTACATATAAACTACGGACGCTCATCGGGGTCTATCAACACCTACCGGGATTATGAATACCCTGACCTGCCTCTGGAGAAGATGCAAGAAAAAATGACTATTTCATCAAGAATACTGAAGGAGGCTTTGCGTAAAACTTCCTTTGCCGCTGCCGCTACTCATTTTCGTCAGGTTTTTACCGGAGTTCTTTTTGATATAATAAACAGTAACACCCTTAAGGTAGTAGCTTCAGATACTCATCGCCTGGCTTGTTTTTCCCATGCCTTGAAAGAAGATGAAATAGAACCTTTTAAATTCATAATTCCTACTCGTTCCGTTAATGAACTATTACGGATACTGGATGATAATGATCAAGTTATAACTATTGCTTTTAGTGAAAACAACGTAATATTTGCCAAAGATAATTTTATGCTTCTTTCCCGTTTAATCGAAGGGCAGTATCCCAATTATGACCAGGTCATACCTTCATCGTTTAATACATCATTTAAAGTTAATACCGCCGTTTTAGCAGATACTTTGGAAAGAGCCCGTACCATGCCTACTGATGATAAACTTAAAATTCAATATGTTCGTTTTAATATTAACGGTAGCGAAATAATGGTAAATGCATATTCAGAAATGATGGGTGAGATAGAAGAGGTAATTGAGGACATAAAGCTAAGTGGAGATGATGATATCCAAATAGCTTTTAACACCAATTATTTTCTTGATGTAATAAAGATTTTAATAGGGGAATGTGAAGAAATCGAAATTCAGTTATCAGGGGCATTAGGCCCGGCTCTGATTCAAAACCCCAAAAAGGATAATTATCTTTACGTTCTAGTTCCCCTGCGAACAACTAACTAGGAGAGTGATTTTCATACTTTGAAACTTAGGCAAGTAGAAGCCAGGGATTTTCGTAATCTTGCCCGGCTGGATTACCAACCTGGACCCGGGTTAAATATATTGCTGGGAGATAACGCTCAGGGTAAAACCAATATACTGGAATCAATTTATGTACTAAGTACAGGTAGTTCCTTTCGTACCGGCCAGGATAAGAACATGGTTGCGTATGAAAAAGAAGCTTTTATTTTACGTGGTCGTTATGACTACAACGATAGGGATTTTGAAACAGTTTTAAGTTATAATTTAAAAGAAGGGAAAAATTTTACCCTTAACTCCAAAAAAACTAGTTTTAACAATAGCGATCGTCTGCGGGTGGTGCTTTTTACTCCAGACGATTTGTATTTGATTAAAGGATCACCAGGAAAGCGCCGGCAATTCCTGGATTTTATTCTGGGTCAAATAAGAAGTGAATATGGTTATAACTTGGCTAATTATGTAAAAATACTAAAAAAGAGGAATTTATTATTAAAAAGAGAACAATCTAGTACCAGATCTTTTAAAATTATAGAAGATATTTTTATAGAAAATGCCGCCCGGGTAATACTGGCACGAATTAACCTGATAAATATACTGGATGAAAGCAGTTCCTCAATTTACAGACAAATTAGCCGTGAAGGCCAGTTAAAAACTCGATATGCCATTACATTTCCGATTGATAGTGGTAAAATTAATCTGGATATCTTAAAAACTGCTCTAAAAAAACAAATCCAAGAAAAAGCAGAGGAAGAAATAAGAAGAAAGAGTAGTCTGGTAGGCCCGCACCTGGATGATATACATATCTACCAGGATGGAAAAATGGCAAGGTATTTTGCCTCCCAGGGTCAACAGAGAAATATTGCTGTAGCCCTGAAACTAGCAGAACTCTATACTTTCAGGAAAATTAGCGGTTACTATCCTATTTTCTTACTAGACGAAGTTTTATCTGAGTTAGATGCACAAAAAAGACAATTGCTGCTGGATCACCTGCAGGAAGCAGAATTTCAAAGCTTTCTAACTTCAGTAAATTTAAGTGATATAGAATACGGCCAGGCAGCAATTTCTATAGTAGAAAAAGGCAGCCTGCAGTGAAAGGGGTATTACTATGTACATTCACTTGGGAAACAATCATATAATATCGGCGCAGAGTGTTGTAGCAATTTTAAATATTGAACCCCCCATAGCAGAAGATCTTATAGATATTATAGATACTGCCAAAATGGATAAAAAACTAATTAATATTAGCAAGAAGGGAAAAGAAAAAGCCCTGATTGTTTGTGATAATAAAGTTTATTTATCGCCCATTTCATCAACTACCCTTTATAAGCGGGCGTTCAGCCACTACAAGGAGGTTTAAATTTGAACGGGGAAAATGGTTACAATGCCTCTGACATTCAGATATTAGAAGGATTGGAGGCAGTTCGCAAAAGACCGGGTATGTATATAGGATCAACAGGTCCCAAAGGTTTGCATCACCTGGTTTTTGAAATTGTAGACAACAGCATAGATGAGGCCGTAGCCGGTTACTGTGACCAGATAAATGTGGTTATTCATCCTGATAATAGTGTCAGCGAAAGCGATAATGGTCGGGGAATACCGGTAGATGAGCATCCCGCTATGGGTATCCCGGCT
>JAAYCQ010000269.1 GCA_012729715.1 Syntrophomonadaceae bacterium | reverse complement strand
GTTAGAGATATTTTTAAAGGCCGTATCCCCACCTACGAGTTAGATATCATTACTAAATCGGGTCATAGGGTCCCCCTGGAGATTCGCCCCCGGCTATTATATAAAAATGGTAAGCCCTATGCGGTTCAGGGTATAGCCCGGGATATAACTGAACGCAAACTTATGGAAAATCAGCTTCGGGCTACTAATCAGCGTCTGCTGGATATAATTGAATTTCTTCCTGATGCTACTTTTGTTATCGACCAGAACCAAAAAGTGATTGCCTGGAATCGGGCTACCGAAGAAATGACCGGAATTAATAAAAAAGATATTATTGGTCAGAGCGAATATGCTTACGCTATACCTTTTTATGGCTATCCTCGTCCTATGTTATTGGATTTGATTACTGCCTCAGATGAGGATATGAGTAAGCATTATAAAGAAGTGCGCCGTGAGGGAGAAAGTCTTTATACGGAAATTTTTGCTCCGGGTGTTTATGATGGAGAGGGTGCCTACATATGGGTTAAGGCTTCACCCCTTTTTGATACTGATGGCAACCGGGTAGGAGCTATAGAATCTATACGAGATATAAGCCAGCGTAAGCATTTTGAAGAACAGCTGCGTTATCTTAGTCTGCATGACCGGCTTACCGGCCTTTATAACCGTAATTATTTTGAGGAAGAAATAAGGCGGCTGGAAAGTGGCCGTTTCTCTCCTACCGGCCTGCTGGTCTGCGATGTAGATGGACTGAAATTGGTTAATGATACCCTGGGCCACGATGCCGGTGATAAACTGCTCATTTCTGTAGCCCGGGTTATTGAAAAATGCTTCCGTGGTGATGATGTAGTAGCGCGGGTGGGAGGAGATGAATTCTCCGTCATTATGCTGCGCAGTTCCGATACGGTTGTGGAAACAGCCTGCCAGAGAGTCCGTGAAGCAGTAGAGAAATATAATAGCAATAATCCCGATATACCACTTAGCCTTTCCATTGGCTTTGCTGTTCGCAACGACCCCTCCTTGACCATGAACGAAGTCTTTCAGGCAGCCGATAATAATATGTACCGAGAAAAACTCCACCGTCGCCAAAGTGCCAGAAGTGCTATTGTCAAAACCCTTATGAAAGCTCTGCAAGCCAGGGATTTCCTGACCGAAGGGCATGCGACCCGAATCCAAAAGCTGGTGGTTACTCTGGGTGAACATATTGGGCTTCCTGCCCACCGGCTTACTGATCTGCGCCTGCTGGCTGAATTTCACGATATTGGTAAGGTAGGAATATCGGATAATATTTTATTTAAACCTGAATCCCTTTCCCAGGAAGAACTATTTGAAATGCAGCGCCACTCAGAAATTGGTCACCGTATTGCCCTTTCTGCCCCTGATCTGGTTCCCATTGCCGACTGGATACTAAAACATCATGAATGGTGGAATGGCAAAGGCTACCCCCTGGGGCTGCAGGGAGAGGAAATACCCCTGGAGTGCCGGCTCTTAGCTATAGCTGATGCTTATGATGCTATGACCAGTGATCGACCGTACCGTAAAGCGATGAAGAAAGATGAAGCTATTCATGAGTTAAGTCACTTCGCCGGTATTCAATTTGACCCTCACCTGGTTAAACTTTTTATTGAAATCATTGAAACAGAAAAGGGTTAAATGAAAAAATCTTGCCTTTTATTTAAGCATATGATAAACTGTACCAAATTAATATGTTCTCCGAGCTCTAGGACCTAAGGTAATTCGCTATGGTTTCCGAGCCTGGGTATAGATGGAAACTTCTATGCCTCCCCCTATTGTGGAAAGGAGTACATCTTACTGTAACTGTTGTTTATTAACGGACAGCTTTGGTGTGCTTATCTGCCAGAAGTTGTCTGTTTTTTATTTTAATTTTATATAATGTTTCCGAGCTCTTGGACCTAAGGCAGTCAGCTATGGTTTTTGGGCCTGGGTACAGATGTAAACGTCTGTGCCTCCCCGTATTGTGGAAAGGAGACCATTGTAAACCTATATAATAGATAGGTCTAAGTGGTCGTGCCTTTTAAGAGATACGACCACTTTTTATCTCTTGTTACATACGGTAAAAAGCTGTAAAAGGCTTTTTCATACAATCCCAATCTTTTTCCTCCCGCTTGCTTTAAGTAAGCGGGCTCTTTTTAAAATTAATAGCAAAAGGTTTTTTGTTATTTGTCATATATGATTACACTGTAGTAACACCACGTTCACACGAAGTGAATAAGTGGCATCTCCGAAGGAGATAGCAAAAAGGTAAAATTCCTTAACTTTCCTTTTCCGGGTTTAGTAGCCGGACAATGAACATATCCATGAAGGATAGGTAATCGTTTAGTTGGGTGGATAGTTCATTGAAGGAGGTGAAGGGATTTTTTTATTTTAACCGCTAACTTCTATCGGAGGAGGGAGAATGTTGAGTAATACAGCAGTAAGCGATGGCATTACAAAAAACTGAATAGAACCATTTTAAAACCCGGTCGGCTTAGGCTAGACCGGGTTTTTGTTTGTTTTAGCAGGATAAATATACAAAATATCGAAAATAAAGTATAGTACTACCTGAAAGCGAGGATTTTGATAATGAGTAGTAGTAATAACGAAAATAAGAACTACGGTATGGCAGATATTGACCTGGGGACTCCTCCCCCCTGCTATTTAAATATGCAAACCCGAATGCTTGATATTATCCCGGGAAGCAGTGTGACCATAGCTATCCCAGTATTAGAAAGCTATTGTAATCCGGCGGGGTCAATGCAGGGGGGCTTTATCTCTGCTGCTTTTGATAATGCTTTCGGTCCCTTGTGTATCCTGGCTACTGGAACTCCTCGAACTACTGCCTTAAATATAAACACCAGCTACCACCGGCCGATTTTCCCGGGTGATGAACTGATTATTACTGCCACCGTAAAATCCAAGGGCCGCACCATGGTTCATATACTGGCTGACGCCTATAATCGGGAAAATCAGCTTATTGCTACGGCTAACACCCAGTACTTAATTTTGAATGAAAGATAATGCGAATAATGTAGTCAGTAAGGATTTACGTACCCACAGGGCACAAAGATGTAGCGCTAACATGCCACCATTAAGGGAGCGGATTTATTAATGTGTATATAAGCATGGGGGATTGTAGGGGCAGACCCGTGTGTCTGCCCTGCCGACCACTGAACCCCAAGAGATTTAATCCTGGCGATTATAGAGCTGCCAATCCTGGGCGAACACATGGGTTCGCCCCTACACTTCTTATGTCCTACGACTGACGACTATTAAGCCCGGGCTGTTGCAGTAATACTACGATGGAGCCGACATCTATATGCCAGTAAGAATTCTTCTTAACCATTTTAAGCGATATATCTTTCTGTAATTGTTTTCTTCCGCTATCATAACCCAGTAAAACATTTACTTTGAAAATATTGTCATTAAGCCTCGTAATGGCAGAAACCCTAATATAATCATAATTGCGGAACAGTTCCAGGATGGCTGCCTCTTCTTCCCCATCCAGCAAACTACCTGCCAGTTTCATTTCTCCCTGGTCAATGGCAGTGAAAAATAACTTGATACTATCTTCCGGCCCCAGGGTTTTAATCTGTTTTTCTACCACATTGGCTGCTTTCCAAACCATCATTTGATGGGCCAGATCTACCTTACGGCTGCCATGGGTGGTACTATCACGGAAATGAATACAAGAATGGCCCTTAAAGTTATTACCGGCAATGGCTCCCCGACCATGGGGCATTCCATTCATAGAGGCCGCAATCTTACGGCCGTTTTCCAATTCAACTATTACCGCCCGGCGTTTCCAACTCCATTTTCCATTATAAATTGCTTTCATGGTAGCAGTATCCTCGGCGGTAAGCGGTTGTACATCAGCATGGTAGGTTCCACCTCGCCTCTGGACATTAAATTGCATACCAGTATCCAGGTCTATCACGGTAGCACTACTATACTTATTAAAATACTTTCGGGCTTCCGTCCAGGTTAGAAATTCACCATAGAGTTTCTCTGGCTTTGAGGAGGCCAGGTGTTCTTCTCTTTCAGGCAGGGCATATTTATAAAGAAATGTAAAGACTAGCAGTAGTGGTATGGCAATAAGAAGTAAACGCAACTGGCGCAGGTTTATTATCAACCGCTTTCATCCTTCCATAGCTGGCTTGTTAAAAATATATTCTCCACCAGCAAGAAAATACCAAAGCCAAGTTTTAACCCTTACCTAATTTCAAGTCGCAAAACCCCATCTTAAGGCTAAGCCCTCATTCTACTTGGGAATACGGTAGTTACCTCGTTTTACCCTGACCCTGCATTACCAGGCAAAGCTTTCCAAGGCTAGTTAAGTTTAACTATAATTAAGGGTGAACATTATCGTGCAGTCGTCTGCCATTAAGGAGGATTTGACGATGAAAAACGGCAAT
>JAAYCQ010000043.1 GCA_012729715.1 Syntrophomonadaceae bacterium | reverse complement strand
GGAGTAGACATATCAATCAGCGTCCGAGTTGATGATATATTGGGATTCGAAAGCGATACAAACGAAATTCAAAAGTCATAATTATTTTCCAGTATTTACCGCCCGAACCTGTAATCGAAACTGAAGTTCTCATGCATTTACGTAATATTAAAAAGGTAAAACAGGAAGTCTCCATTTACGATCCAATTGGTTATGACAAGGAAGGCAATGAGATATCCTTGCTCGATGTTTTAACTGTGGACAATGAAATCTTTGATTTGGTAGAAGCGAAGCTGCAGGAGGAGAAGGTACGAAATAAAATCGGGGTTCTATCCCCGCGTGAGCGCCAGGTGATTGAAATGCGCTACGGACTTTTCAATGGCCTGAAAGAAACCCAGCGGGAAATTGCTCGGAAGCTGGGTATATCACGCTCCTATGTTTCACGTATAGAAAAGCGGGCACTTAAGAAGTTGATTAGAGAGATAAGCGTAGAAATGTAAATAAAAATAAGTCCGGGGTGTCCCCGGACTTATTTTTTTTAGGCTATTATTTGGTTGGGATTCTCATGCCGTAGAAGGAGCGCCATACGAAGAATAGGGCTACTACCAGCAGGACAACACCAACGGTGGGAGCTACTTCCCGGAATGACGGGGAAATGGCGATTTCCATGGCCAAGAGACCAAACAGGGTAGTAAACTTGATAATCGGGTTTAATGCTACTGAAGAGGTGTCTTTGAAGGGGTCACCTACGGTGTCACCGACTACAGAAGCATCATGTAAAGGAGTACCCTTTTCTTGAAGGTCTACTTCAACCACTTTTTTAGCATTATCCCAGCAGCCGCCGGCATTAGCCATAAATACCGCCTGGAACAACCCAAATACCGCTATGGAAATCAGGTAGGCGATAAAAAAGGCCACCGGATCATTATAGCTCTTGGGAGCTGAGAGGCAAGCAAATGCCAGGGCAAAGGAGAATATGCCGATAAAGATATTAAGCATTCCCGCCTGAGCATACTGGGTACAGATTTTAACCACTTCTTTAGACTGTTCAATGTTGGCTTTCTGACCAGCATCTTCGTCCAGATTAATATTCTTCTTAATATACTCAACCGCCCGATAAGCACCGGTGGTAACCGCCTGGGTGGAAGCACCGGTAAACCAGTAGACAATAGCACCACCGCACATGAACCCTAAGATGGTATAAGGGTTAAGTATGTTCAAGATGGTCTCCGGTTGTACTCCCAGAACATTCTTAATAACCAGAATTATAGAGAAAATCATGGTAGTAGCACCAACTACTGCGGTACCGATTAATACTGGCTTGGCCGTTGCCTTAAAGGTATTGCCAGCACCATCATTGGCTTCCAGATAGTATTTACCCTTATCGAAATCCGGTTTGAATCCATAGTTCTTTTCAATTTCTTTTTCAATATTCGGAACTTCTTCAATCAGGGATAGTTCATAAATGGACTGGGCATTATCGGTAACCGGACCGTAACTGTCAACTGCAATGGTAACTGGTCCCATACCCATCAATCCGAAAGCTACCAGACCGAAGGCGAAGATGGAAGGATAAATCATAATATCACCCAGGCCAAATCCGCTGGTAAAGTAGGCGGCAAACATAAGAGCTACAAACACCATGCCAATCCAGAAGGCGCTGAAATTACCGGCTACCAAACCTGACAAGATATTCAGGGAAGGACCACCTTCACGGGAAGCCTTAACAACTTCCTCGACATGGGAAGATTTGGGGCTGGTAAATATTTTGGTAAACTCCGGAACCAGAGCCGCGCCCAGGGTACCGAAGCTGATGATAACTGCCAGTACCACCCATAGATTAGTCAGTGGAGTAGCAACTCCTGCACCAGGTCCCAGTATATAATAGCTGACCCCAAAGGTACTGACGATGGATAAAATGGAAGTAATCCACACCAGGCTGCCCAGGGGCTTTTCAAAATCAATATCATCGCTGTTGCCATATCTGGCCTGGCTGAAAGCTCTATTAATATAGAAGGAAAGTACTGAGGTGATAACCAGCAGTACGCGCATCACAAATATCCAGGTAAGCATGATGGTCTGCAGTTCTGGGGCTACCGCCAGCACGATGAAAGTAATCAACGCAACGCCGGTTACTCCATAGGTTTCAAATCCATCGGCCGTCGGTCCAACGCTATCACCGGCGTTATCCCCGGTACAGTCAGCAATAACCCCGGGATTACGCGGGTCGTCTTCTTTAATGCCAAAGACGATTTTCATCAGGTCGGCACCAATGTCGGCAATTTTGGTGAATATTCCACCGGCAATACGCAATGCACTGGCACCCAGGGATTCACCTATAGCAAATCCGATAAAACTAGCTCCTGCCAGTTCCCGCGGAACATATAACAGAATAATTAACATCATGATGAGCTCAACGCAAACCAGGAGCACACCAATACTCATACCGGCATCCAGGGCAATATTTAAAACCTTCAGGGGTTTTCTCTCCAGGGAGGAAAACGCCGTCCGGCTGTTGGCCAGGGTATTCATGCGGATACCATACCAGGCAACACTATAGGAACCAAGAATACCTATGATGGTCCACATCAAAATAAATAATACCCCGCCGATCGGCATCTGCTGCAGGAAGCCGAAGTAGAAGGCTATACAGAAGCCGATAAAGGCGAATAGTAAAATAAGAAATTTACCCTGTTGGATAAGATAAGTCTTACAAGTCTCATAAATAGTGTGAGCCACATCCAGCATGGACTGGTGAGCCTGATATTTTTCTACCTTTTTATACTGGTATAAGCCAAAAAGCATACCTAATATAGAAACGACAATTCCCATGACCAGCAGATTATGCTGTTGCTGGTTGAGCTGCGGCAGAACCAGATTAGCCTCACCGGCCAACGCCATGGAAGGCCATAGCAATAGTGCAGGCAAGCTTAAGAGGCTGCCCACCGCTGTTTTTGCAGCCTTCTTTTTAAGTAAAAACGAAAGATCCACTACTTATACTCCTTTCATGGTCTATTTCCCTATCCCTATACCCAATAGATTTCCTGTTAATTAAGGATACAGGAGATTGCACTGTAAAGCGGGTATAAGTGTTACACTTACAATGCCTATTTTCCCTTGTTTTCCCTTTCTTATTCAACCCCCTTTAAACCCACAAATAATCAGGTACTGATGGGCTGTATAAAACCTGACTTTTGGCCGGTAGTATTTTTATTACTGGCCTGAACCTTATTAATGAATAGGTAGGAAACAGGCGCAAGTGACGTTAAAGTCATAGAAACATGATAAACTGAGCAGTCCATAAAACAAAGCAGAAAATTAATCAATATTCCGGTTTATTTAAACTATAACAGAATAAGCCTGTATATTTATTAGTTTGTTCGCATAAAAACTCTAATTATCGGGTTTAGTCTTGACTTGCGGGCAATCATATGTAAATATATAATCGCCGACGGTTTCCAATTAACGACCTTTCTTCCACTCCAATTTAGTGTAAACTTGAATTCCATTGCCTCACTGAACTATATTATCATTCACCTGTATTTGATTGTTCATTTTCTTTTAACAATTCTATAAAATGATGCAGTATACGGGCGGTAAGTCCCCAGATGACTTCTCCTTCCCATAAATAAAAATACTGCTGCAATCGGTTCAGGCGAAACGGATAATTGGCACCATGAGGTATAAGCTGCAGGGGGAAATCATCGGAAAAATCGGGTTTAAGCCTTAAGATATGTTCCTTCGGGCCGTATTGCAGCAAAAAATCCAGCGGAATCATAAACACCTTATCCACTTCGTCAGGATTAACCTCAATGAGGCTGCTGTCTTTTATCCAGGCCACAAAAGAGCGCATAATTAAACTGGATGGAGTAATCAGGGTATCCAGCTCACCTATTACTTCAATATTATCCGGCGTAACCCCCAGTTCTTCGCAGGTCTCCCGAACAGCCGTATCCATAGCCTGCGGGTCATCCGGGTCTTTTACTCCTCCTGGAAAACAGATTTCCCCGGGCTGATGTTGGAGATTAAGGGAACGTTTTTCAAAAAGGACATAGATTTTACCGTCCCGTTCTACCAACGGAAGCAACACTGCTGTTTTCAGAGATTGCTCGTGGCCCAGTATGTTACCCTTGCGATTTCTTAAAGCTTCTATTCTATCAGCTAACAAAATAATTCCCCCACTATGTCCTTGCGCATCTTACTATAGCACTTTTTGTCACTTCTGTTCAAATATACTACCCCTATATTAATTAGCCATCGGACCGGAAAACCCTTCCTTTTTAGCATAGAAAATTCGTGCAAACAAGGGAATAGTTCGAGGCTGCTGAAAAAGTGTTCTTTAGCGTGTCATTCTGAGCGTTACGAAGAATCTAGTTAGCGGAAGATGCAATATTACGGACTTCCAAAAGAGAGCCTTCGTTGTTTTCAGCCCACAGGATGACATTTAAATGTGTCAATGCGTGTTAAGGGGATGACAAGAGAACTATCCCCACTTGCCCCAAATATTGGTATATAATGATATCAAGATGTTTAAGGGGGAATAGACATAATGAATAAACTGGAGCATCTGTTACAGCCTATCAGAGTTCGCAGCCTTGAGATTCCAAACCGGGTGGTAATGCCCCCAATGGGAAGCAACCTGGGGAATACGGATGGAACTGTCAGTGAAGCTAACCTGGCTTATTTTAAACGCCGGGTACAAAGCGGGGCAGGATTAATAATTACGGAAATTACGTCGGTGCATCCGGACGGTACCGCCAGCCCCAGGACGCTGTGTGTTTATGATGATCGTTTCATTCCCGGACTGGCTAAAATGGCGGATATCGTGC
>JAAYCQ010000268.1 GCA_012729715.1 Syntrophomonadaceae bacterium | reverse complement strand
ATCTGCTTTTTGTTGCTCTTGTTTCAGGTGTGTCGCTTTTCCTGCTGGTAGTAATCTCTACCACAGGTATGCGAATAGACGCCATGTTCCTGGGGTGGGCAGCTTATTTGGCTGCAGTGTTTGGTACCTATACTACCGACACTCCGGCTATGGCAACTCTGGCATTGCCGGCTGCTGTGGGAGTTAGCGTATCTTTATTACTGGGACTCTTTATGTCCCTCCTGGTGATAAAGATTGCCATGGCAGTAAATCAGTAAGCAGGGGAAAGGGGGGATAAGATTTGTTGAAACGTAGTAGGTATAGAAATTATATAATTCTCTTGACGGTTATGATTCTGATTTTAGCACCGGTTGCCGGAGCCTATGGACAAAACGGCAGTTCAGTTATCCAGGATAACGAACTGGTCGTTACCCAATTGGGAGACAATGGGCAAATAGAAAGCATACAGGTACTAAATAATCTGCATATTGCCGGCGGGGGCGTTTCAACCATTGAAGATGGTAAAAACTACAGTGTAACCTCGGTACGAAACTTGTATAGTACGCAGAAGATTGGGCAAAAAGATAACAGCTTAAGTGTAAAAACTACTTTGAAAGGCGCTGGTTCATCCGAAGATTTATATTATCTGGCCAGTATTGACAAGAAAGAAATACCGAGGATAAAAATGCCGGTCAGCGTTCAGGTTGACTATTATCTAGATGGTCAAAAAGTAAAACCATCAAGCATCTATGGGAAAAGTGGCCATTTGAAGATTGTTTGTAACCTGGAAAATACTACCGGCGTAGAGCAGGAGCTTGAATACCAGGATTCCAAGGGGAATCTGGCTAAAACCAAGGCTACTGTTTTTACACCTTATGTTGTATCTCTGTCCGGTTGGGAATTTGACAATCGGAAATTTTCGAACATAAAGGCTCCCGGGGTAGCAGGGGAGTCGCCCGAAGGGGTTATGGTTAATGTAAAAGGGATTACTCAGGTAAACTGGAGCGTTCCTCTGGTGCCGCCCAAGTATCCTGCCAAGCAGTATACGGTTCTGGAAGCGGATGGAAAGAATATGGAACTACCCAGTTTTAAAATTGCAGTTATCCCTATAGTACCCACAACTGCTGAAATTGACAATATACCAACCATCCATGAGAGTTTTCTCAAGCTCTATGATGGCTTTGACCAGATTCAAAACGGTGTTGGTGCCAGGGAAAAAGACGCTACATTGTTATTTGGTCTTGGTGCCGTTAAAGATGGAGCTGAGAAGTTGAGTGGTGGTTTGGGAAGCCTGATTGACAAAATGAAAATGATCAGGTTTGGTATAGCCAATCCCGCTTTTAATGCTGCAACTTATAATGCCGATAAAGGGGCGGATGCCAATGGTAATACGCCCGGGCTTAGAGATGCAGTAGGTTTGTTAAAAGCCGGGGTAGAGGAACGTGCCCTCCCTGCTTACAAACTTCAGGCAATGATACTGGGTATGTTGGAACAAAGTATCGGCAAAAGTGGAGAGGCAGTTCAAGAACCCAGCGAAAGTACCACGATAATGAATGATGTTGCTTACCTGAAGAGCCAGGTTCCGGCACCACAGCAAAAAATCATCAGTGATAATATTGAACCTAAACTTAATCGCCTGGCCAAGAATATCAGTGTATTTAGCAACGGCGGTAACATATTGACCTCTTCTGGTTCCATGCCATTTCCCGCCAGTGTAAAGGCACTGGAGGAAGGTAGCACTTCAACCCTGGCCGCGTTAAACAAAATCGATGGTGGCCTGGCTATGATGGAACTGGGTATGGGGCCAGTGGATAAAAATGGTAAACCGGTTAAAGTTATGATGAATGGCCAACCGGGTACTATTCTCTATGCTCTTGCTTACATGCAGGAATCCATAGATGGACAGTTGGTACCAGGAATAACCAAACTGCAGGAAGGAGCCGGTAAAATAGGTACCGGTGCCGGCACAGCCAAAGAGGCTATTAGTGGGGGATTGGAAACCTTCGAATCCGTTCCCGCAATAGTTTCGGCTCTGGAAGATAATGCCAGCAAGGCTGATACTTTCTTGGGTAAACCAGAAGGTGCAACTGGAACCGTAGCTTATATCTTCCAGACTCCGGAAGTAAGTAAAGAAGCTAATGCTATGAAATATGGACTGGGTGCTTTGGCCGTAGTATTAATATTGTTGATAGCGATAGGAAGACCGCCTAAACAATCGTTTGAAGCCCCGGTTGAACATGCATAATAAAGAATGGAGGAATTATAAACATGAAGAAAAAATGGATACTAATGCTTGCTGTAGTTATGTTGTTTGCGTTTACTGCCGGTGTAGTTGCAGCACCTGAAGTACAACAGATTACTGCCAAACTGGCTACTGACTTTAAGATTACCTTAAATGGAAACGCCTGGGCACCAAAAGATGCTGATGGTTCTGACCTGTATCCCCTTGTTTACAAAAATCGCACCTATCTGCCGGTAAGGGCAGTTGCAGAAGCCCTGAATGTAAAGGTTGATTGGGATGCTAAAACTAGTACCGTTATTCTGGGTGAAGCTGCGGTAGCTCCTGTGAAAGAAGAACCTGTGAAAGAAGAGCCTGTGAAAGAAGAACCTGTGAAAGAAGAACCTGTGAAAGAAGAGCCCAAGGAAGATCCCAAGCCAGCCGCCGAACTGGCTATAAGCCCTGCTGGCGCAGATTACAACAAGAACAAAGAAGCCGATGTAGCTATTAACGTTACCTGGGGCAGTGCAACCAAAATTACTGCAATTAACGGATCAGCTATGGGTGGTGCTCTAAAACTTAATCTTGTAGAGGGTACCCATTATGTTGTCAAAGATAATGGAGACGGCACTGGTGTACTAACTGTTAAGACTGCGCTTACCAGTTTATTACCCATACCGATTACAGCAGTTCCTGACGGCACTGAGCTGACATTAACTATTAAATTTGACCAGGGCGAAAAGAGTTTCGTTATTAAAGTAGTCAGCTAAAACATAACTAAACATACCTTAACCCGGGGTTTAAAACACCTCGGGTTTTTTAATATATAAGTTTGATTTTCTGGATTATAAAATCAATAATTATTCCAAAGAATAAAAATCCAAGGAGAGATTGGATGTTTGAATATAAGGGGCATGTTCATATACATTCCCGCTATTCCGATGGGGGTGGCAAGGTTAAGCAGATAGCTGCCCGGGCGGCCCAAGCGGGGTTAGATTTTATAGTTATCACCGACCACTATAACCTGAATGGGTTATATGAAGGGGAAGAGGGATACCGGAGCGGGGTGCTGGTAATGATAGGCATGGAAGTTAATCAAGAGTGCAATCATTACCTGGCCCTGGGGGTAAAAGAAGTGATCGCAAATAATGATAAGAACCCTCAGGCTGTAATTGATGAAGTTAACTGCCAAAAAGGTATTGGTGTTATTGCCCATCCCTTTGAAAAAGGCTCCCCTTACTATCAGAAAGGTCGTACCTATGAATGGAAAGACTGGAGCGTCGCTGGTTTTCAGGGCATTGAAATATGGAACTATTTATCCCAGTTTCGGGATGCCTGTACCAGTATTCTAAAAAGCATTTACCTTTTGTTTAATCCGATTGCCGGGTTAAGCCGACCGTGTTCACAAGCTCTGAAAACCCTGGATCAATTACAGGAAAAGGGGCATAAAGTTTTTGCCTATGGAGGCTCTGACGCCCATGGCACAATAATCAGAGTCGGTCGGTTACCGGTAAAGGTTTCGCCTTACTACCTTTGTTTTAGACTGATTAATATGCATGTTCTTTGCAAAAGAAAATTATCGGGTGACCTGCAAATTGATAAAGAGCAGATATACGAAGCCTTAAGGGAGGGACGTTCCTGGATCGCCTGTGATTATTACCGGTCCAGTGACGGGTTTCGCTTTGAATTGCATAATGATATAGAAGCCTGGCCAATTGGAAGCTCCATTAAATTCACACCGAATCTGAAAATTACTGTTAAAACACCCGCATCGGCCAGAGTAGTACTATTACATAATGGCCGTTACCTGGAGGCAAGTCAGGGAAAAAGTCATTTCTTTACCAATCTCCAACCCGGGGTATACCGGATAGAAGCCTATCTTAAAGACAAATACCGCTACCGCCCCTGGATATACACTAATCCGATCTGGATTAATTAGAAAATATACCCCCTTAAGACTTGTGCCCGACGACCGACGACTATTACACCCGTGACCCGGGGTTCAGGTTTTACCCTGTAAACAAATCATCCAAAAGTTATACAAAATCTAGGACTATTGATTCATTTTTTTAAGGCTAAATTAATGTGTATGTGGGTAAAACCCAAGATTGGCAAGGGCTTTCACCAGCTTATAAATTTCGCTTCGGAAAAAAAGAATAAGTTACTTTTTTCACAAAGAAGGGTATTTACAAGAAAAGGTAGAATAAAGTGGTGTGAAGTGGGGAGAAGTGGAGTACAATCCCAAATTTATTTAACAGGGTGAAGAAAGATGTTTCTTGGTGAATACCAGCATTCTCTGGATTCAAAAGGTAGAATAACCGTTCCCTCCAGGTTTCGTGAGCAACTGGGGGATAAGTTTGTTGCTACCAAGGGGCTGGATAATTGTATTTTTCTTTACCCTATGGAAGAGTGGAAAACAATTGAAGAGAAATTGAAATCTTTACCCTTTACCAGGGCAGATGTGCGGTCTTTTGCTCGCTTTTTCTTTTCCGGTGCTTCGGAAATGGAAATAGACCGCCAGGGACGTACACTTATCCCGGTAAACCTTAGGGAATATGCCACTATTGATAAAGACCTGATTATAATTGGTGTTGGTAGTAGAATTGAGATTTGGTCCGCTGCTAATTGGGGAAAATATACTCGGGAAGCGGAATCATGCTATGAAGAAATAGCAGAAAGTATGGTTGATCTGGGTATTTAGGAGGAATCTT
>JAAYCQ010000267.1 GCA_012729715.1 Syntrophomonadaceae bacterium | reverse complement strand
GTTCTTGTTTTAGCCCGATATGATTACGTTTTTATAGGCAAAAACGCCCCCTGAGCATAGCTTCCTCAGGGGGCGTTATGCTTGACAAGTATTAACCTGCCCGCTATAATTTACTATGCATTGAATACGCCAGAGTGTCGGAATTGGCAGACGAGCGCGACTCAAAATCGTGTGCCTCGCGGCGTGTGGGTTCGAGTCCCACCTCTGGCACCATAGGAAAATAGGGGCCTTGAAGCCCCTTTTGTTTTTTCTGATATTACTTTAAAGGTAATTAGACACCCAATTTGACAGCCACTTGAAAAAAATAGCCCTCCAGTTTCCGCACACATTGGGTGTAAAAGTGGGTTGGGTATTAGTTTGTATCAACAACTGGAAATATCCCCGCAAGTACCTTTCTTTTCATGGTGTTACCTCCCTTTTATCATGGTAGTGGCAGGACTATGGCTTTTTTATCAAGATATTCTTCTGGCATGGTTCCTATTGGCCACCCTGGTGCAGTGGTTTCCAAATAATAATATCTAACCCCATCAACTAAGTAATAAGTGCCGGGAAGCGTATCTGCCCCTTTGACGCCTACCGCGCAATGTCCGGGAAGAAAGATTAAGGCAGAACCAAACCCCAATTCGCGCAACATGGTGGCTAGAAAAATGGAGGTATCTTCACAGTCGCCGCGTTGTTCCAATAATGTTTCAATCGGGTATCTGGGGTATTCATCATAACCAGTTGAAAGGGAATCGCTGACATATTCTAGTCCTTGAACAAAAGAAACGCCTAATTCTATGGTTTCGTACTTATCCAGGCCAGCTATTTTACCTCGTATTCTAAGTTCATTTGCCAAGGCAGTTAACGCTTTATCATCTTCGGGATCCATGCAATAGGTAGTAATATAATCTAGTTCACTTCTATGAGGGCGCGGTTTTTTCTTGTAATATTCTAGTATTGTATTAGCCGTTCCTTGGGATACGTTTGAATCCCAATACCATTCTCCGCCTCTGAATTGCCATGTGTAGCGGGGAAGGGGGGTGTTGTCTTGTGAGGGGGTAGGCTCGGGTGTATAAGAAGGTACGGGCGGGGTATTGGTGTAAACCGGGGGTGGCGAAGGTGGATAGGCTTCGTCCCAGAGTATTTGTACAGACTTGGTTTCGTTGGACCAGTAAACGGCTTTGTCAAATGCTTCAGCCACATAGCGGGCCGGAAGGAAGGTTCTATCGTCCCGGATTATTGCCGATGCGTCCATAGCTCTAGGTGAGCCATTAATGTATATTATTGTGCTGCCAACAGTCAGGCTAACCACTGTGGAACCATCCACAAGAGTCACTGAGCCTACAGAGGGGTCCCACGCTATATTGTCATTGCTTATCCCGATAGCGTGAGCGATAAACCGTATGGGGATGTAGGTTCTGTTGTTTTCGATGAACGGGGCCACGTCCATATTATAGAGATACCCGTATCGAGAATAAGTATGGGAGCCTACGCTAAAGGCAGCATGGATATCCGTTACGGCCTGTGCTTGTCCCGGCGCAGCAAAGGCCAATATCGCCAGAATCAAGGTTAATACCAATATCCGTTTTCGCATGATAAAGCCTCCTAGTTACTTAAAAAGCCCGGTCATGTGACCGGGCCTATTATATTACCAGTTAAGGTAATATGTGTTCCCTATCCAATACCCCGTGCCTAGTCTGCCATCATTGCCATAATAATAATCATATTTGCCGATTTTTTGTTTACTATAGTATGAGCCGTTATTGAAGTTAGTATAACGAGTATTACCAATAGAATAGCTGGTAGAATTTAAACCATCGTTCCAATTAGTATAAGTATTTTGACCTATATTATAGCTTGTTGAAGACAATCCATTGCTCCAATTGGTGTAATAATTTCTGCCAATGCTATAGCCATAACCAGAACCATAAGAATTGGAATAGTAAGTGCCGTATGCAAAAACCGGAACCGTGAAAATGAGAATAAATAATACTACCAAGGTAAGGATAAGAATTTTTTTCTTCATTTTCTAAACCCCCTTTCTGTTATTTTTAGATTCGCGGTATATAAAAATCTCTCCTTATGGCAATTTATAAGGAGTTAAGCCTCAAAATTGCTTCACCATCTGTTATCGTACCATATAAGAGTTGTTGGCAAATAAGCTGAAAGTTTCGTGCTCTGATAGTAAGCGTACTGTCTTGGGGAAACATTAATTCCTGCACTTTGGCCTGGAAGATAGATTCAGGTTCATGTCTTAGCTTGTGGATTTCGATTTCAATTTTTAGATTATGAATTCGTCCATCAAGGGTTAAAATACTTTCTGGCCCAACAACTATTTTATTGTTTCGTAAAGCAGTTACAGTGACGCCAACCGTTGGTGTTTGCGTTGGACGGCTATCAGAGGTGTTTGCCAGCCATCTTACAAGCTGACCGTTTTCCCATATTCCCTTTTCTACTGCGCCGTTTCTATAGTACATTATTCCTTCGCCATTGAATTTATTATTCAGGAAATTACCTTTATATGTGTCCCCTGATGGCCATGTATATTCACCATAGCCATTGCAGTTCCCGCCCACAAACGACCCTGTAAGTTTACCCCCATTTGGAAAAACCATTGTTCCTTGTCCTGAATTATTACAAAAAGTGCCGGTGTAACTACCACCATCATTAAAGTTCATTACAATGTTTCCATCAGGATATCCGTTGACAAAATCACCTTCTATTGTTACGCCGTTTGCTTCCGTTAAACGTCCTTTCCCGTGGGGAAGTCCATTTAACACTTCTCCGGTGTAACTACTCCCATTCTGAAAGGTTATGGTTTTCTGCTCAGTTGGTTTTTGTTTTGTATAGGCTTGTTGTTGTGAAGATTGAGCATAATTCCGCGAGATTAACACCCCATTGGTTTCCGGTTCCCAACTTACAGTTTCGCCAAATGCCTCCGCTACATAGCGGGCCGGAAGGAATACGCGGTCATGGGAGATAACGGGGGCTACGTCCATTGTTATTGGCAACGCTTCAATTTGCCCTGGATAATCATACTTAAAAAGTAAGTAGCTGCCAGGACTTAATACAACTCGAATATTTTCTTTGCCCAAAAAAACCTCTCTGTTTACGCTGGACCATTTTATTTCATTATCCGGTATTCCTAGCGCATTAGCTAAGTATCTAACCGGCACATACGTCCGGCCATTTTCGATAAACGGGGCAACGTCCATGTTATAAACATACTTACCCGATACATACTCTTTAGAGCCGATAAAAAACAATGTTCCGTTAAATTCTTGTGTGATGGCCGCCACCGGTACGGCAAAAGTCAATATTGCCATAGCTAGAACAAATATCAATATCCGTTTTCGCATGATTAAACCCTCCTGTTCGAGCTATTTAATAACTGTTCCATTTATTATACTATAAAATGGATCACCGTACTAAATTTACCCAAATATGAGTTTACTAGAAATAAATAACCCCCCAGGTTTTTTGCCCTAGAGGGTATTTTTTTAAAGCGTCTTACGAAAAAACGAATTAAACGGAAAAACCCTCAACAACAACAAAAGAGGGTTTTCTTTATGGATAACATGGTTCAGGTAATCGGTAAAAACGGCTTAACTGATATTAGCTTAAGGGCCACCGAGTACATGGCCGCCGCAAAGAGTGCCAACACCTTAACGGCTTACCGCAAAGACTGGCAGGATTTTGAGCAGTTCTGCGTTCTGGCCGGGTTCAATTCTCTACCTACTACTCCTGATACGGTGGTGACTTACCTGGTAGCCTTGGCTGATATTCGCAAGGTCTCCACATTGGAAAGGCGTATAGCTTCCATCAGTCAGGCTCACCAGGCAGCCGGGTTTACTTCTCCTACCAGTGATATTACCGTTCGGGTTCTCATGCAAGGCATCCGCTGGAAAAAGGGTACTGCCCAGGATTGTAAGGCTCCTGCTGTAACCGCTGATATAAGGGTTATGGTTTCCACCTTACCGGATAACCTACTGGGTATTCGGGATCGGGCTTTATTGCTTATAGGTTTTGCTGGTGGCTTTCGCCGGTCTGAATTAGTAGCCCAGGATATTGAAGATATTGAATTTCGCCGGAAAGGGCTAGTAATTATTATCCGCAAGTCTAAAACCGGGTTGGTATTCCTTATGGTTCTAACTGCGATACCTGCCCGATCCGGTCTTTGCAATTCTGGCTAGAAACATCAGGCATAACTTCCGGCCCGGTATTCCGGTCTGTCAATCGTCATGGTAACCTCCAGGCTAACCGGTTAAGTGATAAGGCTGTGGCCCTGGTAGTCAAGCGCACTTCTGAAGCTGCTGGTCTTGATAGTAGTAAATATTCCGGCCATAGTCTTAGGGCAGGTATGGCAACCAGTGCTGCCGCCGCCGGTGTAAATGAACGTGCTATCATGAATCAAACCGGCCATCGGTCCCAGGCCATGGTTAGAAGGTATATCCGGGAAGGTAATCTGTTCAATGATAATGCTGCCGCCCGGTTGGGGTTATAGGCGGTTGTATTTCGCTATCCCACCTGTTTAATTTAGATATCTTTTCCGCGTTGTCATTAAAAGGAATATCATAACCATTTGTAGAATAGCACCTATTAACCTGGAAAGGCATTTATATAAAAATGGGGGATGGTTTATGCAAAAACGAATATTGCTGGCTACTTTAATTATATTAATAATCCTGTGGTTTACCCGCTGGGACGTTGCTGCATCAAAAACCTCTGATAGTCGTGTTACTCACTGGAAACGTGACACATGGACAGGGGCCATTATTATTGAGAAATATCGATCTCATGAGGTTACAAAAGAAACTGCACAATATGGGATTGTTCCAATAAAAACCGCCACTAACATATGGATAGGACTACTACTTATTAATTCCGTATGGCTTATATATGTTATAAAAAAAGAAGGTAATTCCTCCGCGACCTAAATCAGTATAACCCATCATGATTCTGTTTTCCTTACTACGATTGCCTCTCTAATTTACTATACCTACATTGAGACTTTTGCATAATAGCAAAAATCAAGTTCTTTGAAACTACAATATGGTATTAGAGCATAGTAACCGGTTAAATTTTGGTTAATATTGCCTTTATCATCAACAAGGTTAATGGATTTGTCT
>JAAYCQ010000266.1 GCA_012729715.1 Syntrophomonadaceae bacterium | reverse complement strand
TCCCCCTCTTTTTCCAGCCGTCCCAGCACTTTATTAAATTTATTTTCCTCTTCCTCGCTAATGCCTAAAACTGCGGTTAGTTCAGCATAACTTAGCGGTCGGTAGCTTTCCTGGCGCATATGCTCCATAATGCCATCACTATTTATCATGGGTCCTCCTTAAATCTAAAATATTTTTCCTTCTCAGACATAACCCCCGGGGGTCAGTGGTCGGCCGGGCAGACACAGGGGTCTGCCCCTACACAGGTGGTGTCTCACCCCAGAGTCTGATGACTGACGTACCCTTATTATTCGGTTTATCAGAGTACCGGGCAGACACATGGGTCTGCCCCTACATAGTTGGTGTCTCATCCCAAACGTATGACTTCTTGGGCCTACCTTATGACCCCTCACTCCTTACTCCTCACGCCTCACTATTTATTATTCCCCTTTATCGGTTACAATTTACTTCTATAATCCAATATCGGCGGCAATTGTTTTCATACTTTCCAGGGCAATGGCCATAAATTCATCCAGTTCTAATCCCATATCGGTGCAGGTGGCCATTTTCTCGCGGCTGGCACCCCGGGCGAAGGATTTCTCTTTGAAACGTTTTTTCAGGGATTTTAACTCTACCCCGACCAGGCTTTTGTCTGGTCTTACCAGTGCCGCCGCAGTTATAAATCCACTAACCGGGTCAGTAGCAAATAAAGCTTTATCCATCATGCTTTTGCGCTCCAGGCCATGAGCATCGTTATGTACCTTAACCGCATAAACAATATCGGCCGGTAACCCATGTTTCTCTAAAATCTCGGCCCCCTTAAGGGAATGGGCCTTCAGGTCTTCCGCAGTAAAATCATAATCAATATCATGTAACAGCCCGGCCAGTCCGTATTTCTCTTCATCTTCTCCCAGCTTGCGGGCTAAACCGCGCATTATTGCCTCTACCGCCAGGGAATGATTAAACAAATTTTCATTATGCAGGTACTCTTTCAGTAATGCTATGGCTTCTTCTCTTGACATCATTCTGCCTCCTCTACTAATGTTTATTACTAATAAAATTGCTAATAGCTCTGGCTATTTTCTCCTTTTCCTTGCCCATGGTGGCTACGTGTGTGGAGCAGTCGAGCTCTATCAGCTCTGTATGATTAATTTTTTCCTGCAAATAATAAATACTGCGCGGGTGTACCGACTCGTCCTGCAAAGACTGAATCAGCAGCACCGGCAGACTTATATTATGTACTTCCTCCATCACGGTATTACGCAGATTCATTACACTTTGAAATGCCCTGGCCGGAATCACATTATAAGCGAATCGACCCTCTTCCTCCAGTTTTCGTAATAGTGGGCTATCCTTTTTAGGATAGTAAGGCCGAATGCGCCCTATTAAGGGACTGGCTGCTGTCAGCAAGGGAAAGCGATTGAAAACGGGAGCATTTATTGATATTACTCCCTGCAATCCCTTTATCAGAGAGCCTGCATGTAAGGCTAGAAGCCCACCCATGGATAACCCCCCGACAAAAACCCGTTGATAGTTCTCCATTAAAAAGTCTAACTCTTTTTCTATCGCATTATACCATTCTTCCCAGTTGCTCTGGTTTAGTAAACGGGGACTGGAGCCGTGCCCGGGCAATAGCGGGGCACTTAGCGTACACCCGCTTATTTCATGAATTAAATGAGCCGTGGGATATAATTCGGATGGAGAAGCAGTAAAACCATGGATAAATAACAGAGCCGTCTTCTGGCTGCCGCTTAAGAAGATAGGTTGCACCTGAGGGTGTATGTAATTCATCATTTACCTCCAGCTTTCCAAGCCCAGGGGGCTATAGACGATATTTTTGCAGTTAAGGAGAAAAGCTGCTAATAAAAAAGCCGCCAGAAGACGGCAGCATTATATGTAAAGGTTTTATTACATTTTCTATACGACAGACAATCCAGAGACAACAACTGAATATAGGGGCGGGAAACAATAGTATAAAGAGAAATGCGTAGGCATTTCAACCTTAATCCAAAATTCATAATTAAGAATTCATAATTATCCCCATACTTTTGGTTACCACTGTGCTTCGCCATACCTATACTGACTGCTACCAGCACCCTATTTTCTTATATATTATCCCATAATAGCCAGGACCATAGTTATTATCATAAAAACAGCGCACAGGTAAGCCGTAATTTTACTAAGTAAATCATCCACGCCCTTTTTCTTCCCGAAAATTGCTTCGCTGCCACCAGCAATGCTTCCAGAAAGGCCTGCGCTTTTTCCGGATTGGAGAAGAATAGTAGTTATTAAACCCAGGGCACATAGAATTTGAAAAACCAATATGATAGTTTTGAGCAAGTCTACACCTCCCGTTTAAAGAAAAACATTTATTTTGTATTCACTCAGGGTTATGCAGCAAAATCACAGACTACATTTTATCATAAAAAGAGTAAAAACAAAATACTTGCTCTATTTCTTAAGATTGTAAAAAGTCTTTATTCCCCTATAAACTGCAAAAGTGTCGAGTTCCTCTTCAATCCGCAATAATTGGTTATACTTGGCTACCCGGTCAGTCCGGGCTGGTGCTCCGCTTTTTATTTGTCCGCTGCCGGTAGCTACGGAAATATCAGCAATAGTCGCATCCTCGGTTTCCCCGGAACGGTGGGATATAACACAGGTATAACCAGCCCGCCGTGCCATTTCAATAGTATCTAAAGTTTCGGTCAGGGTACCAATCTGGTTAACCTTAATTAGTATACTGTTACATACCCCCAGTTCAATCCCCCGGGCTAGCCTTTCGGTATTAGTTACAAAAAGATCATCCCCTACCAGCTGAATTTCCTTACCTAAACGGTCAGTTAGCAGTTTCCAACCTTCCCAATCATCTTCAGCCAGCCCATCCTCGATGGATATTATGGGATAGCGTTCCACCAGGGAAGCATAGAAATCGACAACTTCCTGCGATGATAAGACCTGTTGGGTACTTTCAAAATGGTATTTGCCGTCCCGATACAGTTCCGTAGCAGCAACATCCAGTCCCAGGAAAATATCTTTACCTGCCTGGTAACCAGCCTGGGCAATAGCCTCCAGGATAACTTCAATAGCTGCTTCATTGGAAGGCAGGTTGGGAGCAAATCCACCCTCGTCACCTACCGCCGTGGCCAGGCCCTTACCTTTCAAAACCGTTTTGAGGGTGTGATAAATTTCTACCGTCATACGCAGCCCTTCTGTAAAAGACTCAGCACCGGCAGGTATTATCATAAATTCCTGGATATCAACGTTATTATCGGCATGTTCGCCACCATTAAGAATATTCATCATAGGAACCGGAATTTCCCGGGCATTGACACCCCCGATATACTGGTAAAGAGGTATTTCTAGAAAATTAGCAGCAGCCCGGGCAACAGCCAGAGACACGCCCAGTATAGCATTGGCTCCCAGTTTGCCTTTGTTTGGGGTGCCATCCATTTCTATCATCAGGGTGTCTATGTCTACCTGGTGGGTTACATCCATGCCAATAACTTCAGGCGCTATAATTTCATTGACATTTTCCACCGCCTGTAATACCCCTTTGCCATTATAGCGGTCATTATCCCCATCTCTTAATTCCACCGCTTCGTGGGCACCGGTTGAAGCCCCGGAAGGAACAATAGCCCGTCCCATAGTTCCATCTTCTAATATTACTTCCACTTCTACGGTAGGGTTACCCCGTGAATCCAGAACCTCTCGACCAAAAACATCAACAATAACACTCATTCTAATCATCCCTTCAATTTAAAAATTGATACTGTTGGAAATACCTGAATTTATTGCTCGGCAGGGCAGACACATGGGTTTGCTCCTACACCTTACGCCTCGCACCTTACTCCTCACTCTAAACAGATAATCAAGTTTTGAAATTCGAAGATACATACAAGACAACCCTGTTATTAGCGCCTAATTAGTATCTCCCCGGTCATTTCTTCCGGTATAGGAATTCCCAATAAATCCAGCATTGTAGGAGCTATGTCCCTCAGGGCACCATCCTCCCGCAAGGACTGGTGAATAAATTCATCAGCTACCAGTATAAAAGGAACCTCATCGGTAGTATGAGCGGTGTATGGGGTCCCTTCGGCTGAACACATCTTTTCACAGTTACCGTGGTCAGCGGTAATAAGTACACAACCGCCTTTGTCCAATACCGCTTCCACCACCTGGTCCAAACATTGGTCAACCACCTTAACGGCTTCTACCGCTGCCTCCAGTATCCCGGTGTGGCCAACCATATCAGGGTTAGCATAGTTCATGATTATTACATCATAATAGTCCTTTTTTATCTGCTCTATTACTTTGGCAGTTACTTCCCGGGCGCTCATTTCCGGTTTTAAGTTGTAGGTAGG
>JAAYCQ010000265.1 GCA_012729715.1 Syntrophomonadaceae bacterium | reverse complement strand
TGCAAGACCTGGATAAAAACCACTGGGCCGCCAACTCCCTGGCCATTGCCCTGGCTGCGGGTATGATAGAAGCCCAAGGCAACAACATAAAACCCGAACAGCCCTTTGCCCGCGGAGATTTAGCCCGCGCATTAAGCATTTTACTTACCAAAGACCCAGGCTTAAACCAGCAGGAACTCATAGGTAAACTAAAAGTAAAAAAAGGAACCGTTGAGATTAAAAGAGCCGGCAGTGAAAAAACTCAAACCATAAATACCGCCAGCATAGTTAGAAAAGGAGATACCGTAATTACCGGAAGAGATGGAGAAACCGAAATAAACTATCCTGACGGCAGCGGCATACTCCTGAAACCTGACAGTGAACTTATAATCAAAACCTCTGTAGGCAGAGCCTATATATTAAAAGACGGAAGACCTGGAACCGCAGTAGAAGACCTACAGGTAGAACTGACCAATGGAAAACTATTCGGCGCTTTAGCCAGTAAATACACCGGCAAAGAGGAAACCGCAGAAGAAGCAGAAGAAACCGCATCCAACAATAAATACAACAAAATAGCCAGCCGGGATAAAAACTTCGACCTGATGGCAGCCAAATCAAGTGCCCAGCCCTGGTACAAAACTGCTGAGAAGAAAAAAGTAAAAGTAAAAGTAGATATGCCTTGGGGCGTAGCCGCAATAAGAGGCAGCTTCTGGAGCAACTATACCAGCAACAGCGGCAGCGGCATGAGCCTGCTGCAGGGAGATGGAAGTTTAAGCAGCGGCGGCCAGACTCAGAACCTGTCCCCCGGACAAAGTTCCGGAAGCGGCAGCAGCGGAGGACCACCATCACTTCCTGGTCCCATGAGCCCGTCTGAAGCCAGGGAATGGGCTCAGCAGAGAGGATGGGTAGGAGAACGCGCCGGTGAAATGCAGAGCAATCAGGGAGCAGGTGACCCCGGTAGCGAAGGCCAGGGTGAAGGAGAAGGAGAGGGTGAAGGCGACGACCCCGGTGGCGAACCTCCTGATAACCTGATGGATAATCTGAACAATGCCCTTGACCAGGCCGCCCAGACTGCCGCCAGCGGCTCTTCCGGAAGCAGCGGCGGTGGCAGTAGTGGGGGAAGCTCGGGAGGCACCGTCACTACACAGGTCACCGTACCAACTGCCAATCCACCTGCAGGAACATACAATGGAGCCGTGAATGTTACCCTGACCTGTGCTACTGATGGAGCAACTGTTTATTATACTACCGATGGCAGTGACCCGCGCAGCAGTAGTACTCGGATGGTATACAGTACCCCGATTAACATCAGTAGTACCGCCGCCATTATGTCCTATGCGGTTAAAACCGGCATGACTGATAGCCAGGTAGTTAGTTTCTCCTATACTATCACTATAACCACCGCCGGTAGCCAGTCTGCTCCGAGCCTCGCCTATAATGAAGAATATCAAAACTATTTGATAGTGTATGAGAAGCATGACGGGAATAATTCGACCATCTATGGAAAAATTTGGCCTACTGATGGTACCACACAGGGCAATGAGTTCAGCATTTCCGGCTCAGGGGTTAATCGGGAACCGGCAGTAGTATTAGATCCCAACACTATGAATTACCTGGTACTCTGGAGTGATCAGGGTAATACCCCGGCTATAAGGGGGCAGCTGGTAAACTCCTCCGGGGATTTGCAGGGTAATAGTTTTACTGTCTATGCTAATGGAAGCAGGCCCCAGCTTAAACCTAATATAGAATGTGCTTATTCTAGTCTCATAGCTGTGTGGCAGGATGGAGATGGCTTATCTGACCGTAACATAATGGGTTGTTACATTAGCGTTGATAACAATACCCCCAATGTGCAGACCCCTTTTAATTTAAACCAGGTAGCAGGGAGTTACTATGATCCCGCTGTGGCCTATAACAACAATTACGCAGAATGCCTGGTAGTTTTTAATGATGGAGATGATCTGAGAGGAATCCTGATCGGTGAGGGTTATATAAGTGATCCCCTTTCTATTGCCTCGGGTAACGGAATACAGGGGTCAGGAGCAGTTATTCCGATTTACGATTATAACAGCGAGTACAGGTTCCTGGTGGCCTGGCAGGATCAACGACAAGGAAACTATGATATCATGGCCAGGTTTGCAAGTCCTACCTTTGTAAATGATGAACCTACCCTGGTTCTGGGTGATGAATTGACTTTTGCTAATAGTTCCAATCAGGAGACCTGTCCCGGTTTGGCTTCTGCATGCAATTATTATCTTATTGCCTGGCAGGATAGCAGCCTGGATAATGACATTAAATCCAGAATGCTCTATCTTGACGGTACCCCTGCAGGGAGTGTCAGGAATATCGCATCCGGTACAGGAGAACAGTTACGTCCTGCTATGACCAGCATGAACAGTAAAGTTATTGTAGCCTATGAGGATCAGGGTACCAGCCCTTATACTATTGGGCGCTATTTATTTGATGAAAGTCCTCCACCCAAAGCAGATTGGATTATCATCAAGAACAATGCTACCGGCGATGATGAGGTAACCACACCATATCAGCAGATGGTTATTCCAGTTGATGCTGTAGTAACAGTCTATGATGGTAATGTTTCCCTGGGATCGGAAGCAGCTCAATTTTTAGTAGGAGACGGCTATTACCCACCACACATATATATCAGTGGCGGTTTTGCTCCTGGTGTTGAGGGTATATACGTTACTACCACTCTTGAAGGTAACCAGGAAAGTGAGTCTATGTATATAAATCTACCCATACCGGTTATGAATGAAGGTACTGATTACAGTGTTGATACAGTTGACTGCGGGTACGGAAAGATAGCTTATAAAGTAACAGCAGCCCAAAAAGCAGCAATGGAAAGTGCTACCGGTAAGACTATAGCTACTATAAAAGCCTATTCAACTACAGATATTGAAACCACATTTGCACACCTGACTGATGCAGAGGCAACCGGTGGGGTAGTAGTACCGGTAGGAGACACTGGAGTGGCAGTAGCCAAAGACCCGGGCAATTATGGCTACGCTATCGCAGCATATGATGCAAATAATCAAGTAGTGGCCTATCATGTAAGCGATACCTGTAAAACAGTATGGTCGGGGCTGGGAGTAAGCCCATATCCGGTTAATGCAAACCCTAGCTTTAACCAGACCTTTACCCTGACAGCTACCTCAGCAGGTACATTTAGAAATACGAACCTGAGCAGTTATGTAACCCTGGATGGATTGTTTACTGGTCTTACTAAGGGGGACGTAATTTGGGTGGATAACACTCATATAACCGTACAAGTAAGCGGCAATCTCAGCCAGACCGGTTACTACGGTGAAATATGTGTAGCTGCCGACGCATTTGAAAACGCCCCCGAGCCTGGAGGTACAGTCCGACAGGTAGCACAGGTAAGAGTTGACCCAGAAGTTTACCCATAATACAAAACAGCTAACGCATAAGAATTAAGAAATAAGGGCCGGTGTTGATGATTAGGTCAGCACCGGCTCTGTTCCTTCTTATGCCCCTACGCTATTTCCCCAGCTACCTAATGCATAAGCCCCTTCAAAGCCCTTAAACTGAGCTTTACTAATGGAAAATAAGGTGTGAGTAATGTACGCACATAGCTTAGCTGTTTCACATGAGAAAGGTCCCTGCTTGTTGCAAGAAACGTATAATTCGGTAGACTTTTTTATTTAGTATTCTTTCTGTCTCAGTCTGGCAAATATTTTCATGAAATCGACCAGCGGGATTATTAACACCGACAGCAGTATTACCGTACTCCATTGTTCGAAATTAAGAGCTACAACTCTAAATAATGAATTAAGTGCCGGAGTAATAATGACACCGACCATAAGGAGAGCGGAAAAGAGTGCTGCCCCTATCAGGTATTTGTTGCTGAAAAATCCCAGCTTAAAAATAGACTGGTAACGAGATCTTTCATTAAAAGCATGTACCACCTGGATTAGACCCAGGGTAGCAAAAGCCATTGTCACTGCTACTGGCTGCGAATAATTGCTAATCCCTATATAATAAGCGGTCAGGGTAAGAGCTCCCTGGAATATCCCCTGATAAATAATACTGATTCCCATACCTCCGTATAAACCATAACAAGCGTGGGGTCGCTCCTCAGCGTTGCCCTGGTTATGCTACAATTAATACATTAACAAAGTTTGGGATGATTATTCCGTTTACACTAAAGTATGTTCAGAACCGGGAAATCGAATTGGAAATTGAATACCTGTAGATACTATTCAAAAATAGTATGGGGGTATTTTAATGCTTACTAATCAATCTCAATTCCATATTTTATTATTTCCTCTACAATTCCCAGCGGTTCTTGGAAATCTTGCAGGGTAAAGGGTTGTGGCTGTAAATCAATGCCATAATCCATGGCCTGTAAAAATAAAAAACGAAATCCTTCAATCCTTTCCATTTTTTCAAAATGGCTTGAAAAAATGGCCAGGTCAATATCACTGTCAGAAGTATATGTTCCCCGGGCATATGAACCAAAAAGAAACGCTTTTTCAACTGGAATCTGATTCCTTATCTTGTTTATATAATCTTCTATTGTTTGCTGAATTGACTCAGGGATTGCAGCCACAAAAACACCCCCTCGGTCCTGGTTAACACCTCTTGGGCTTTTACCTCGCCAACCCTTTCCGATACCTTTTGCTTATAAGCCGGATATCGTTCAGAAATATAATAATACAATAAGTCAGCAAAAAATGGTTTATGTTCCGCAACTTTTTGGTCAAATGATTCGTTCATTACCAGGCTGCTATATTCCTCCTTACCGAAAATAGCATCAAATATAATCCAGATATTATGTGTTCGCTTTGCTTCATCACCTGTATATAATACATGAAGACCTTTAACCTGCTTCTCAATCGCTTGCTGGCACATGAAAACCACATATAAATATCGCCCGGCTGCTAACATGGCTTTAGCTGTTTCTAAATCGTATTTAGCAGCTTCTTCCCAATAAATATATTTTTCCGATGGTTCCATACCTTAATATCACAACCTCGATACTTTATTTTCAAATTTATTATAACATACCCACCTATTACCATCAATTTAAGCAAACAGGGCAACGTTCTTTTTGTTTGGTTTTTGAGTATGTTGAGGGAATCTCAAGGGGATGGGGTTATCTCAATATAC
>JAAYCQ010000264.1 GCA_012729715.1 Syntrophomonadaceae bacterium | reverse complement strand
GCAACAAATAGGAGGGTTTGGTCGTGGAGAGAGAATTAGCTCTTGAATTTGCAAGAGTAACCGAAGCTGCTGCTCTTGCTGCTGCTCGCTGGGTTGGAAGAGGGGATAAAGAAGCCGCTGATGATGCCGCCGTAACGGCAATGAGGGTTATGTTTGATACGGTTTCTGTAGATGGAGTAGTGGTTATTGGGGAAGGGGAAATGGATGAAGCTCCAATGCTTTATATCGGAGAAAGAGTTGGTAACGGTATCCCTCCGGAGGTCGATATTGCAGTTGATCCCCTGGAAGGTACTAATATTGTAGCTAAAGGGCTTACCGGAGCTATTGCGGTACTGGCAGCAGCTCCCCGGGGTAGTCTTCTTCATGCTCCCGACATGTATATGGATAAGATTGCCGTAGGACCGGAATGTAAAGGCAGGGTTTACCTGGAAGCCAGTGTAAAGGAAAACCTGCGCGAAGTAGCCCGGGCTCTGGGTAAACTGATGAGTGAAGTAACCGTTGTAATTTTGGACCGTCCCCGTCACCAGGAGATAATTGAACAGGTTAGGAGTGCGGGGGCACGTATCAAACTTATTACTGATGGTGATGTATCGCCTGCGGTTGCTGCAGCCTATGATAATTCAGGAGTTGATATCTTAATGGGCATAGGCGGGGCTCCGGAAGGAGTTATAACAGCAGTCGCTCTTAAATGCCTGGGAGGGGATTTTCAAGCCCGACTTTACCCGGAAGGCGAAGAAGCTCCCGAGGAAATTCGTCGTTGCCATGAGATGGGTATTAGTAATGTTAATAAAATCTTTACCATTGATGAACTGGCTCGGTCGGATGATGTTATTTTTGCTGCTACCGGTATAACTGATTCCTTTCTTCTAAAAGGCGTACGCTACAGTAAAAGGCGTGCTATAACCCAAACCCTGGTTATGAGAAGTAAATCGGGAACCATAAGACATATCGAAGCTACCCATCACCCGGACAAAAAACCACTATTTAAAGACGAGCGCATCAAATTAAAACTGGATTAATAACAATTGGGGGATTAAACTATTTTTTTACTGGTATAATAAAACTAGAAGTAAAATAAATAGCAGGATAATACTTACGTTTTCCTGCTATAAGCCTTCGCGTGGCAACATTGCCTGCCTGGTCTGATTCATTTCATCGCCTAAAATCAATCCAAAAGGTTGTTTTTTAATTTGATAGTTTCTGTGAAAATACCTGGGATGATGTAGTCGTATTTATCACAGCATCTATAGGAGTCGCTATGTTTGTAAACCAAACATTTAATTAATAGAAAGGAGGAAGTTCTTGAACATATCTGAATTAGATAATAAGACCATGTTAGAGCTTTACCAGATCGCCAGGGATCATAATCTTTCCGGTTATTCCAGGTTGCGCAAAAAGGAGCTTATTTTCGAAATAACCAAGGCTATGACTCAAGCTGATGAACTGTTGGAAGCTCATGGCGTACTGGAAATAATGCCGGACGGATACGGTTTTTTAAGGCCTTTTACCTACCTTCCTAGCCAGGACGATATTTATGTTTCGCCTTCCCAAATTAGAAAATTTGAACTACGTACTGGAGATCGGGTGGGTGGACAAGTTAGATCCCCCAAAGATAATGAGCGTTTTTTTGCCTTATTAAGGGTACAAGATGTCAACGGCTTTCCACCTGAAGATTCCGTAAAAAGAATCCACTTTGATGCCCTGACTCCTCTATATCCAAGGGAACGATTAACTCTGGAAACCTCTTCCCAGGAGTTATCAACTCGTATAATTGATTTAGTAGCACCCATAGGAAAAGGGCAGCGCGGGTTGATTGTTGCCCCCCCTAAAGCAGGGAAAACCATTTTATTACAAAAAATTGCTCAGGGTATTACTGCCAATCATCCGGAAATAGATGTTATTATTCTGCTGGTTGATGAAAGACCGGAGGAAGTAACTGACATGCAGCGTTCGACCAAGGCAGAAGTAGTAGCTTCAACCTTTGATGAACCGCCGGAGAACCATGTCAAGGTTACCGATATGGTGTTGGAGCGGGCCAAAAGATTAGTCGAACATAAGAAAGATGTAGTTATACTCATGGATAGTGTTACCCGCATGGCCAGAGCCCATAACCTGGTAGTTCCCCCTAGCGGCAGGACTCTATCCGGTGGTATTGACCCGGCCTCGCTAGATAAACCTAAACGCTTTTTTGGGGCTGCCCGCAATATAGAAGAGGGTGGCAGTCTGACTATAATAGCTACAGCCCTGGTGGAAACTGGTTCCCGAATGGATGAGGTAATATTTGAAGAGTTTAAAGGACGAGGCAATATGGAACTGGTTTTAGATCGAAAACTGGCAGAGAGACGGGTTTTTCCCGCTATTGATTTAAAACGTTCAGGAACCCGTAAAGAGGAACTGCTCTTTAGTAAGGAGGAGTTGGAGTTAACCTGGAATCTGCGTAAGACCTTCAGTGATTATAGCCCGGTTGAAACCATGCAGATGATGATTGATACTATGAAGAAAACTAAGTCCAACAAAGATTTATTGCGGGCTGCTCCTCTGGTTTTTGGTAAAAAAGATTATGCCCGTAATGCCTATTAGGCAATAAAAGTGAATAAACACCTCTTTCCTGGTCAAGAATATAGGGCAGCGGGCTCTTTATTCGGTGTTGCTCGTGGAAAGAGGTGAAAAAAGGTGAATAAGAGGTGGATAAGTTCACTGCTGTTATGCACCTTCCTATGGTATGCAGGCAGTAGCCCGGTGATAGCTGCTTTAAATCAGGCCGGTTTTATGCCCTGTAATGCTAAAAAACAACTAGCAGGCAAGTCTATACAGTATTACTATGTAAGACCCGGTGATAACTTGTGGAATATATCCAAGAATTACCAGGTTAATCTGCAGACACTGCTGAGTGTTAACCAGCTGAGCGAGGATAGTATTTTAAGAGTAGGTCAAAAACTGGAAATACCTTGTGAACGGGCTCAAGTTCATATTATACGTCCCGGGGAAACCCTCTGGGACATTGCTCGTAACTATAATGTCGATTTAGCTGAATTACAAAGACTGAATAGCAATATGCAGGCTAGTAATCTGAGAATAGGTGCACAGATTAATCTGCCCCGGAATACTTCACGGATGGCCTTCAGTGAATCACTTACACCTTCACGTAGTATTGTATCTCGTTTTACCTGGCCGATTCGTGGAACTATTACTTCCCCCTTTGGTTGGCGCAGTTCTGGTTTCCATTATGGAATGGACATAGCTGGTAATTTTGGGGATTCGGTGCGAGCTTCTGCCGGTGGTGTAGTATCTTTTACCGGTTATTTATCTCTTTATGGTAATACGGTTATAATTGATCACCCTAATGGAAAGCAAACCCTGTATGCTCATCTTAATCATATCGATGTATCTCAGGGAGATAGAGTTGCACGCGGTGCGGTTATTGCCGCGGTGGGTAGTACCGGTCGCAGTACCGGACCTCATCTTCATTTTGAAATCAAACAGGGCGATACCAGGGAAGACCCGCTTCCCTATCTTAGATAGAGTATCACAAAAGCCTTCTGTAAAAAACAGGGGGCTTTTTTTATGCCTGCAATTAGGATAGGCTATAATAGAATTAGGAATTAAGAATTTTGAATTTTTAATTAATGTAGAAATGCTTACGCATTTCTCTTTATTGATATAACTATAAAAGGACCTTAATATTCATCAACCTAAAACCTTGTAGGATTTATTTAAACTCATAAATGTTTAAGATTAATAGAAATACGAAGTATTTCATCCATAATTCAAAATTAATAATTGATTCTACTGCAAAAAGCTATAATGTGCTAGTTTGGATGCATAAATATTCCGTCGCCAAGACTCCGCATGGGAAACACCAACTGCTCGTTTTGCGTCTCCAGGGGGACGTTCCAAT
>JAAYCQ010000263.1 GCA_012729715.1 Syntrophomonadaceae bacterium | reverse complement strand
GAAGGCTCTGATAATAAAGGAATTATTTCCAGATGCTCCAGGTAAGATATATGCTCTAATACTTCTTTTGTTGTATGGCGAACCATTTCGGCGGGTAAGGTATCATTAACCTGAACATATATTAACCAGGCTTTACTACGGGAATGTACTTCAATTTTATGTATTCTAGCCTTCTCCCATACTGTCGGCACATCTTTATCGGTAATTTTTTTGTAAAACGAGGCAAAATCAAGTATCACCCAAATACCTCCATAAATATGGAATTAAAGTGCCAGTAGCAATAGGTAAGAGTATTGCAATTAGCAATGGTAACCTTATAGTACGAGGTTAATTTTGAATTCTTAATTTTGAATTCTTAATTTTGAATTTTGAATTATGGTGGAAATACTTCGTATTTCTTATATTCCAAAGGGCATACTCAACCATCTATGAAAATAACAGTAGGGGTTATGTTAATTATAATAAAAGAAATGCAGATGCATTTCCTCGTTAATTAAAAATTCATAATTCAAAATTCCTAATTCAATCTGTCTATACTCTTCAGCTCTTTCATAGTAGAAAGCTCCTCAATGACGTCGGATATTTTCATACCGCTGGGTAGTTCTACCAGTAACTCTACTTCCAGGTTATCTTCGTTCTCCATATGGTTTAATTGGATGTTCTTAATTAATACACCCATGTCACCGAGAATGGATCCTATGTTACCCACTTGTCCGGGGCGGTCCTCTACTACAATAACCAAACCCTTATATTCCCTCATGCCGGTAAAAAATTGTTCAAAGCGGATGAAATAGATGAGTACAAAAAGAATAAGAATAGTAGTAGCAACGGCCGGTATGTAAAGCCCGGCACCTACGGCCAGACCAATACAGGCTACCACCCATAAGCCTGCCGCTGTAGTTAATCCTCGAACCGATGCACCTTCCCTCATTATAGTTCCGGCACCCAGAAAACCGATACCGCTGACCACCTGGGCTGCAATTCTTCCGGGATCAGCATTAACCGTTTGGTAATATTGCATATAAATATCAATTGATACAATCATAGCCAGAGCTGAGCCTACACAAACCAGAGTATAAGTACGCAAGCCTGCAGGCCGATTCAGACTTTCCCTCTCCAAGCCTATCAGTGCCCCCAGTATGCAGGCCAGGGCCAGCTTAAATATTATTTCATATACTGACATACCTTACCTTCACACCCACCTTAATATCATCCCCAAATAATATCCAGTACCCTTTCCCTTACTTTATCTATTTCTACAAGTTCTACTTCTTTCTCCCATCTTTTCTTCACTTCTACCTTATTTTCCTGCAGGGCTTTTGGCCCAATTGTAATTCTTACCGGTATGCCTATCAAATCAGCATCTTTAAACTTCACCCCGGCCCTTTCATCACGGTCATCAATTAATACTTCCAGGCCTTCCTGTTCTAAAATTTTGTAAATAGAGTTAGCCGCCTGTATTTGCTCTTCATTATTGCTATTTACCGGTACTACTATGACATGATAGGGTGCGATGGGAATCGGCCATATTATCCCGTTTTCATCACTATTTTGCTCTACCGCAGCAGCCATGGTTCTAGAAATACCTATACCATAGCAACCCATAACAAAAGGAAGAGACTGCCCATTCTGGTCACGGAAAGTAGCCCCCATAACATCTGAGTACTTGGTACCCAGTTTAAAAATATGACCTACTTCTATACCCCGAAGCATTTTTAATTCTGCTTGACATAGGGGACAGGGGTCGCCTGCTACAGCATTCCTGATATCTAAAATAGCTTCGGGAACGAAATCACGACCTAATTTTACATTCTTAAAATGGTAGTCGTCTTCATTAGCTCCGCAGGCAAAGTTTTTCATAGCCGCAACTTCCAGGTCGGCATATATCTTCACGTCCATACCTACCGGTCCCAAGGAACCGAAACCGGCACCGCTGGACCTGCGAACATTTTCCTCATCGGCCATAACTAATTCATTGCAACCCAGAACATTTTTGAGTTTTATTTCATTTAGCTCCCGATCGCCCCTGAGTATAGCTGCTATTAACTCACCATCAGCATCATACATCAGGGTTTTTATCTGCTCGTCTTTGCCTATCTTAAGAAAGTCAGTAAGGTCCTGAATAGTACGCTGCCCCGGAGTATGAATTTTTTCCATTGGTAGCAGGTCGCCTTTGGTTTCCGCTTTTTCGGCTATACAGACCGCCTTTTCCACATTGGCAGCATAATCACAGTTATCACAATATACTATTTCCGCTTCACCACTATCCGCTAAAACCATAAACTCATGGCTTTCATTGCCACCAATGGCCCCGCTGTCGGCTTCTACTACCCGGTATTTAAGGCCTAACCTGGTAAAAATTTGATTATAAGCATGATACATCTTTTGGTAAGAAACATCCAATCCCTCATCATCTATATCAAATGAATAGAGGTCTTTCATAATAAATTCCCGTCCCCGCATCAGGCCGAATCGTGGCCTGATCTCATCCCGGTATTTATTCTGAATTTGATATAAAAGCAACGGTAAATCCCGGTAAGAATGTACATCCCCATCTACCAGAGTAGTAATAATCTCCTCATGAGTAGGACCCAGCGCAAAATAACGTTTATGGCGATCCTGCAATCGAAACATCTCATCCCCATAAACTTCCCAGCGCCCAGATTTTTGCCATAATTCCGCTGGTTGCATTATGGGCATTAGTACTTCCTGACCCCCGGCCCTATCCATCTCTTCCCGTACTATGTTTTCAATCTTTTTGATAACTCTATAAGCTAAGGGCAGATAAGTATATACTCCACCTGATGCTTTCCGAATAAACCCGGCCCGTAATAACAATTGGTGACTGATGATTTCAGCTTCGCTGGGAACCTCCCGCAGGGTGGGATAAAATAGTTCTGAAGACCTCAAAATAGTCTCCCTCCTTATTTTCCAGTTATATTTTCTATCTCTTCTAAAAGTGTTTTAACCAGTTCTTCTTCCGGTACTTTCCTGATAATTTCCCCATGCTTAAACAATAATCCTACTCCCCTACCACCGGCTATACCCACATCTGCCTCCCGGGCCTCACCCGGGCCATTGACTATACAACCCATTACTGCAACTTTCAATGGTTCTTCTATATGGCGTATCTGCCTGTCCACTTCCTCCGCAGTATTTATCAGGTCGATTTCACAGCGCCCACAGGTGGGACAGGAAATAAGCTCTATGCCTCGTTGGCGTAAACCCAGGCTGCGTAAAATCTCATAAGCCGCCCATACTTCGTCTGCCGGGTCGGCAGTAAGTGATACCCGTATAGTATCGCCTATACCCTCGCTAAGCAACATACCGATTCCTAAGGCTGTTTTTATCAAAGCCCGCTCGCGGGTTCCAGCTTCGGTAATGCCTACATGCAGAGGATAATCAACCTTCGCTGCCATCATCCGGTAGGCCTGTAATGATAAAATAACTGACGAAGCTTTCAGGGAGATTTTTATAAGCTCAAAACCCATATCCTCTAGAATCTTAATATTCTCCAAACCGCTTTCCACCATGGCTTCGGCACATACCCCACCATAGTGTTCCATTAATTTCTTATCCAGGGAACCTGCATTTACACCTATTCTAATAGGTATTTCTCTTTCCTGACAGCTTTTTACCACTGCCTGTACCTTCCATGCCTCACCTATATTACCAGGATTAATACGCAGGCCATCAGCCCCCGCCTCGACACTTTTAAGCGCCAGGCGGTAATCAAAATGGATATCGGCAATCAGGGGAATACTTATCCGGCTTTTTATTTTTTCTATAGAGCGGGCAGCTTCCTCATCCACCACTGCCACCCTTACCAGCTCACAGCCGGCTTGCTCCAATCGCAGAATTTGTTCTACGGTGGAGTCAATATTCCTGGTATCGGTATTAGTCATGGATTGGACCACCACCGGATTATCCCCACCAATGGATACGTTGCCTATTCTTATGACCCGGCTTTTTCTACTCATTTATACTACCCTTTGATTAATCGTACAATATCATTATAGGTAACCAGAACCATTAACATTATTAAAAACAGAAAACCTAACCAATGAATAAAACCTTCCTTTTCAGGTTCAAGCGGCTTTCTCCGGATAGCTTCCACCAGGGCAAAAACAATCCGGCTTCCATCTAATGCAGGAATGGGGAGCAGGTTCAGTACCCCCAGATTGATACTAAGGAAAGCCGTAAAACTAAGTAACAATACCATCCCGGCCTGAGCTGCTTCACCAATCAGTTTAGTAATACCTACCGGTCCAGCTAAATCATTTACGGAAGCTCCGCCGCTAATTAATATACCCAGACTGGATAAGAGTAGAACGGTTAACTCATAGGTTTGTTGAAAACCAATTTTTATAGCACTTATTATTCCCTGTTTATCATAAGCCAGGGCACTCATGACCCCGATGCTAGGTTTACCGGTAGTTTCATTTTTTACCGGGATTATACTAAGATTTATTACCTTTTTATTACGTTCAACCGTAAGATTCAGGGGTTGCCCCTCCGGGGTGGAACTGATAGCAACAGTAAACTCATCCCAGGTTTTAATATCTTTGTTATTTGCCTGTAGAACCAGGTCATTGGCCTGAAGTCCTCCCTTTTCAGCCGGGGTATTGACAACTACCTGACCAATTATAGGCTGATCGGAAACCCGGGGTATACCCACCACGGAATAGATGTAAACAAATATTAAAAGGGCTAAAACAAAATTCATAAACGGTCCTGCGAAAGCTACCCCCATCTTTTCCAGTGGGGTGCGGTTGTTAAAACCTTCCGGATCGTTGGCATCACCCGGTTCTTCCCCGGCCATACGCACATAGCCTCCCAGTGGTATAAGGCGCAGGGAGTATTCCACTCCATCTTTTTTGCGGCCATAAATTTTGGGACCAAATCCAATACTGAATTCCCATACCGGTATGCCTATTTTACGTGCAGTTATAAAATGGCCCCATTCGTGTACCAGAATAAGTACCGCAATAATCAGTAAGGTTATTAAAATAGTGGTACCTGTGCTCATGCTTTTCCTCCCTCAAATAAGAAAATAGACCCGGAAATTCACGCGGATTGCGCGGATTATATTGGGATTTCCGCGGATTCTTTATAAATAAACCTGCCTGCTATTTTCATGTTTATTTACGGCCATCGGCCATAGCGGCAAATATTAAAATAGACACTGAATACACTGCTACCTAGATTGTACCGATAGGTACATCCGTGTCCCCGTAGGGGGAAAACTATGAATAACAATGATTTCCTAAAATATAATATTTTCAAAAATTCCGCGTGAATTAATCCTCGCTTTTTTAGTTTATCATAGCTCGGCAAGTTTCCCTTGCCCAATTGTCAGATTCAAATATTGTCTCCAAATTAGGGTTTTGTACAAGGCTATGTTTACTCATAGTTTTTTCCACCAGCCCTGGTATATCCGTAAATTTAATTTTACCGTTGAGGAAATTGCTTACGGCTATCTCATTGGCTGCGTTTAGTACTGCTGGCATAGTTCCTCCCACTCTACCCGCCTCATAGGCAAGGCTTAAACAAGGAAAACGGCTCTCATCTACCTTATCAAAGTGTATCTTCGTAAGGCTGGTAAAATCCAGGCTGCAGGCCGGTGACTCCAGCCGGCCCGGCCAGGTTAAAGCATATTGTATAGGGATACGCATGTCAGCTACACCTAAATGGGCTAGAAAAGACCCATCCACCAGTTCCACCATAGAATGGATAATACTTTCTCGTTGTACCAGTACCTGAATCAGGTCATAATCCACATTAAACAGATGATGGGCTTCAATTACTTCCAGCCCCTTGTTCATGAGAGTAGCGGAATCAATGGTGATTTTAGGTCCCATCGACCAGTTAGGGTGCTTTAATGCCATATCTACGGTAACCTTTTCCAGTTCTTGGGCGGTAAAATCCCTGAAAGGCCCTCCCGAAGCAGTAAGCCAGATCTTGTTTAAATAGTTGCTTTCACCCTGCAGACACTGGAATACAGCAGAATGCTCACTATCTACGGGAATAATCGCTACGTTTTCTTCCTGGGTTAACCTCATAACAATATCTCCAGCCGCAACCAGGGTCTCTTTATTAGCCAGAGCTATTCTCTTATGAGCTCTTATAGCTGCCAAAGTTGGTTTTATTCCTACTGCTCCACTTACTGCTACCAGTACCGTATCAGCTTCAGGCAGAGAACTGAGCTCGCACATGCCATCAATACCAGCTAAAACTCTACATTGTCCACCTATCTTATCTTTTAACTGCAGATACGCCCTGGGGTCAAAAACAGCTACCGTCAGAGGATTATATTTTTGCACCTGTTCCTGCAGCAGGGAAACTTCATCCCGGGCGGCAAGGGCAATTATACGAAAGCGCTGCGGGTGTTTATCAACTACTTCCAAAGCCTGCCTGCCTATAGAACCGGTAGAACCAAGTATTACAATATTAGTTATACCCTCGTTTTCTACGTTTTCTTTCAATCCTTCTTCCCCCATCCCAGGCCTGCAAAAAGACCTGCCCGGTAGCAGGCCATTATTATAACCACCGTAACCGGCCCCATAATCATTCCGATTATCCCTCCCAGTTGCAAACCGGCATAAAGGGATATCAAGGTAGCCAGTGGATGTAATCCGATATTATCCCCGACAATTTTAGGTTCCAGGAATTGTCGGACTACGGAGATTAGAATATATACCACCAGTAAGCCTATGGCCAGGCTATTATTACCGCTTATAAAATTCCAGATAATCCAGGGTACAAATATAGTTCCTGGTCCCAGTACCGGCAGTATATCGCAAATACCTACTAAAAGCCCAATAGTTAATGCATAGTCTACCCGTAAAACTTTAAGCGATATCATGGTTACCACTGCGGTTATGGTAATTAATATACTATAAGCCTTCAAAAACCCGACCAGAGCTCCAAACAACTCACTTATGATTTTCACCGTTTTGGACCGCGCACTGCTGGGAATAAAACGCATAGAAAGTTCCTTTAAGGCCTTACGGTCTTTCATTATAAAAAAAGTGGCAACTGTAGCAATCATCAGGAATATCAAAGCACCTGGTAACATGGCAAGGGTTTGTATTAATACATTAATACTACCATCCAGTACTGTTTGCAGCGCCTGTAAACTCTTCCCCAAATTATCCTGAATAGTAGCTTCCACCTGAGCAGGCAGGTTTAAACGCAGATAAAAGACCTGGAAATCACCAATGGTATTAATAACCCGGTTTATTATCTGGTCGGAATAGTGAGCTACCTCAGGGTAAAGCCGGGATAAATCCTTAATGATTACGGAGATAATTGCTGATACCAGGTAGATAAATCCCCCTACTACAATAATCAGGCTGATAACTACTGCCCAGGCTCTACCGAGCCTTATCTTTTTTTCAAAAAACCGAACTACTGGTTCAGTTATCAACGCTAATAGTAGAGCCAGGATAAAGGGAAGGAAGATTGCGGGGAGATAAGATAATATCCGCCCTAATATAGGAAATACATAGCTAAATAATAGGTATATGGCTACCAGGGCCATAACCAGTATGGATAATCGGGTTAATAGTTTTACATTCTTTTGCAATTCGGGATCCATTCCACTCCCCCGTTTCTTATTAAATTTAAATGGACGTGGAAACTTAAACACTAAGACCAAACTTAACTAAAAAATGTTTTATGTTTTACCGCTTGGTACCGGCGAAAATTACATGGCTTCATTTAAAATATAATATAAACGGAAAAATAATAGACCAGAGGAATCAGCAGGAGGAAGCTGTCAAAACGGTCTAACACCCCTCCATGTCCTGGTATAATTTTTCCACTATCTTTTACTTGAAAGAACCTCTTGGCTCCAGATATAAAAAAGTCTCCCAATTGAGCCAGAATGCTTGCACCTATTCCTAACAATAAAGCATATGTAATACCAATTCCATCAATATCTATTACCAAAAAAAAGACAAGGGAGGCTGCAGCACAAACTAGTAATCCCCCAGCAGCCCCCTCCCATGTCTTATTAGGACTTAAGATAGGAGTCATTTTGTGTTTACCCCAAAGCTTGCCGGCAAAATAGGCTCCGGTATCACTACTCCAGGTTAGAATCAGAGCTAATACAATAATAATAAAAGACTGCTGTAAAGCGGCAATTTTTATAGCATAACTCAATAAGAACCCTATGTAAGCAGCTCCAAAAAGACTTATGGCGGTATCTTGAAGAGTCAAATCGGGATATTTTAAGATAGATATAGTTACTGCCAATATTAATATACAAAATATTCCCGGATATAAATATGAATCAGGGGCAAAGAGGAGTAACAACACTAAAATTATTCCTGGTACCAGCAAAGGTTTTAGTTGAATGTTAGACATCATGTGGGTAAACTCCATAAAGGCTAGTATTCCCATGAGGGCAAATAATAACTTCCAGTATATACCTCCTAGATACAACACTGCCAATAAAACAGGAATACCAATGACTGCAGTAAGCACCCTGATTTTAAACACTCTCATCACCCTTCTCTAATGCAGTTAAAGCTCCAAATCTTCTATCTCGTTGCTGGTAATCTCGTATAGCCGCAAACAAATTCTCCCGGGTAAAATCCGGCCATAGACAGTCTGTAACCCAGAGTTCGGTGTAGGCTAGCTGCCAGAGGAGAAAGTTGCTCAAACGTAATTCCCCGGCAGTTCTTATTAAAAGGTCGGGGTCAGGTACTCCACCGGTATATAAAAAAGAGGCTACCGTAGCTTCACAGATGCTATCCCGTGATATCTCGCCGCTAATAACCTTATCTACTATCTTTTTTATGGCCTCAACCATCTCGGCGCGAGCACCGTAATTTAGGGCGATATTGAATAACAACCCCTGATTGTTACGTGTAGTTAACAGGGCTCGCTGAATTTCATCCTGGCATTCATGATTTAAGACACTATAATCTCCAATAACATTAACCCGAACATCGTTTTCATTAAGCTCATCCAGTTCTTTATGAAGAAATTCAACCAGCAGTTTCATCAAGAACTGTACTTCATTGTCAGGTCGTTTCCAGTTTTCGGTGGAAAAAGCATATACGGTTAACACCGGTATTTTTAATTCATCACAGGCTTTTACCACTTCTTTTAGGGAACCCATGCCGGCTCGATGTCCCACAGTTCGGGGCATAAGCCGTTTTCTGGCCCACCTGCCGTTACCATCCATAATAATAGCAATATGACGAGGTAGAGAATCACTATCTATCAATTCATTAATATTGGTTATTCTTCTAAGCAAAAGTAGCCCTTCTTTCGCTAAATTACAAAACCCCCCGGACAGGGGGTATTTTTGTAATAATTATAACCATTGACAGTATTTATTTAAACTACAAAAAACTATACTTCCATAATGTCCTTTTCCTTAGCCGAGGTTATAGTGTCAATCTCTTTAATGTACTTATCCGTTAATTTCTGAACCTCATCCATACCTTTTTTACTTTCATCCTCGGAAATCAACTTTTCTTTTTCACTGGACTTAACCATATCATTACTTTCACGGCGAATATTTCTTACCGCTACCCTGGTTTCTTCGGCTTTTTTCTTTACTACCTTGACTAAATCTTTTCGACGTTCTTCGGTCAGCTGAGGAATTGCGATACGTATTACATTACCGTCATTGTTGGGATTAACCCCCAGGTCTGATTTCATTATAGCTTTTTCAATATCGGTTATACTGCCTTTATCCCAGGGTTGAACAACCAGCAGCCTGGCTTCCGGAACTGTAATATTGGCTAACTGGTTAAGCGGAGTTGGTTCACCGTAATAATCAACCATTAATTTTTCAACCATACCGGGATTGGCCCTTCCGGCCCTGAGGCTGGCCAAATCACCGATATAATATTCAATGGTTTTTTTCATCCGTTCTTCGGCATCATTCAAAATGTCTTTTATCACTGTTTTACCTCCCCTACGTAGGTGCCTATATTATCACCCATTACCGCCCTTAATATATTACCATCTTCCATTAAGTTAAATACTATAATGGGTATTTTGTTGTCCATGCACAAAGAGGCAGCGGTAGAGTCCATTACTCCCAGTCCCTGGTTAAGAACATCGATATACGGTAAATAGCTAAACTTCTTGGCATCAGGGTTTTTAAGCGGGTCTGAATCATATACACCATCTACTTTTTTAGCCATTAAAATGACTTCAGCCTCAATTTCCGCCGATCTAAGAGCAGCAGCGGTATCGGTAGAAAAATAGGGGTTTCCGGTACCGGCAGCAAATATTACTACTCTTCCTTTTTCCAGATGCCTAATAGCTCTCCTTCTTATGTAAGGCTCAGCTATTTCTTTCATCTCTATGGCAGTCATCACTCGGATTTCCAATCCCTGTTTTTCCAGGGCGTCTTGTAAAGCCAGGGCGTTTATTTCTGTGGCCAGCATTCCCATATAGTCTGCAGTAGCTCGATCCATACCCTGGGCACTACCGGCTACTCCACGCCATATATTGCCTCCACCAACAACAATAGCTACTTCTACCCCCCTGGCTACAACTTCTTTTATCTGTCCGGCAATCGATACCAGGGTTCTGGGATCTATGCCATATCCGCTGCTTCCCGCCAGTGCTTCCCCACTAAGTTTGAGAATAACCCTCTTATACCTGGGACTTTGCAAGTGATTACCTCCCTGCCGTTACTGTAAAAGCATAGCTACATTGTTCAAAGCCATCTATCTATAGGTACTTATCCCTTTATCTGAGCCATAACCTCAGCAGCAAAATCACCCTGTTCTTTTTCTATTCCTTGACCTAATTCGTAACGGGCAAATCTTCTAACATTTATATTTTCACCAATCCTGGCAACATGTTCATGGATTAATTCCTGCACCGTCTTGTCAGGGTCTTTAATGAATGGCTGTTCCAACAAGCAGCGTTCCTTATAGAATTTTTCCAGGCGACCTTCCACCATTTTGTCAATTACCTTTTCTGGTTTACCTTCTTCCAAAGCCTGGGCTTTTAGAACTTCCTTTTCATGGGTAATTACTTGTTCCGGAACATCTTCCCTGCTAACGTAGTCAGGATTTGAGGCTGCTATCTGCATAGCAATGTCATAAGCCAACTGTTTAAATTCGGCCGTTTTTCCTACAAAATCAGTTTCGCAGTTAACCTCTACCAGAACTCCTATACGGCCACCGGCATGAATATAAGAGGTAACCGCACCTTCACTGGCAACTCTGCTGGCTTTCTTAGCTGCACTGGCCAGTCCTTTGGTGCGTAACTCATCTATTGCCTTTTCAATATCTCCGTCGGCTGCTACCAGGGCCTTTTTACAATCCATCATACCTGCCCCGGTTCTCTCCCGCAGTTCTTTTACCATTTCAGCAGTAACCACTGATTTAAACCTCCTAATTAATTTTATTCATAAAAAAAGGGGCGCTTTTAGGAAAACATCCATTACACCCCTTGATTTGTTTATGCTGTAACTTGTTCTCCTTGTTTTCCTTCCAATACCGCATCGGCAATTTTAGAAGATATTAGCTTAACTGCCCTTATAGCATCATCATTTCCGGGAATAACGTAATCGATTTCGTCAGGATCGCAATTAGTATCTACAATCGCTACTACTGGGATATTGAGCTTGCGAGCTTCTGCTACCGCTATTTTCTCCTTGCGCGGATCTACTACAAAAACAGCACCAGGAAGCTTATCCATGTCCTTTATCCCGCCCAAAAACCTTTCCAGTCGTTCCCTTTCATTAAGTAAATGGGCAACCTCTTTTTTGGTTAGTACCTCGAAGGCACCTTCACTCTCCATTTTCTCCAATTCTTTTAGACGAAATACTCTTTTTCTTATGGTTTTATAGTTGGTTAACATACCTCCCAGCCAGCGCTGGTTTACGTAATACATACCACACCTGATAGCTTCGTCCCTAATGGTTTCCTGAGCCTGTTTTTTGGTTCCAACAAAGAGAACACCTTTTCCCTCTACAACCAGCGATTTGATGAATTCATAGGCTTCATCAAATTTTTTCACCGTCTGCTGTAAATCAATGATATAGATTCCGTTTCTCTCCATGTAGATATAGGTGGCCATCTTAGGATTCCACCTGCGGGTCTGGTGTCCGAAGTGTACTCCTGCTTCTAGAAGTTGTTTCATAGTAATTACTGACACCTTAATTCCTCCTTCCAGTTTTAATCCTCCGCAGTTTCATCCCCTCTGAAAACTAACAACTAGCACCGTTCAGAAAGTCAAGCTGCGTGTGTAATTACCAAATGATAATATAGCATAATTTTACCTGGTTTTGCAAGCTAGTACGCTTATCTTGAAAAAAAAATAACACGGCACTCACCTGTCGAGGGGACGTCTGGTGACTGGCTTGCCAGCCGCCAGACGTCCCCTCGACACGCCCCTACATACATGCTCTCTTCTTGTTAACCAGATTAAGTATTAGACTGACCTCACCTTGTCCCCGCTCTAATAGTTTGGCAATAGCCCTGATAGAATAGCCTTTGTCGTACAAAGCCTTTACCGCTACATAAGGGTGAGCCTTTTTTAAACTTTCAACCCATGCCTCCAATGCCTCTAAATTATCTATCTCTAACGGATTATCATTAGTAACCGGATTAACCAGGTTGAGCGGTTGAGCCTGAGCAAGCTCGTTTTCCTGTGCGGTAATCTCAGCAGGAGGTTGATCTTGTATCTGGATGAAGTTGTCCTGCTCATCTTCATTCAAAGAATTCATCCTATCTATAATGATTCCAGCCGTTACTTCATCAATTGTATTAAGAGGATTATCATAAGAATAACCCGCCGCTTGCATCCGGTAAATTAAATCCCGGCTATTTATTCCTAGACCCCGAGCCAGTTCGTAGATTCTTATTTTCGCCTTTGGTTGAATAGGGCTGCTATCTGGTAATTCCGTGGTTAATGCCTCATCTTCTAATACCTGCTCTTCCTCTCCTATCTGGTTTAGCCTGCTATCAATGCTCGTAACTATTTCTCGTGAGACATCCAGACTTTTTTCTAGCATTAAATTCAGGTCATCCTGGACCATACGGGCTTCCAATATGGTATTTTTTAAGTCTGCAAATTCACTCGGTAACCAGGATTTTCTCCAGACCAGATAACAGGTTGTAGCCAGGACTATAATTATCGTACTTAAAATAATTTTCGCCGTTACCTATTCACCTGCCTTGAAAAAAATAGACGCGGAAATCACGGAACAAGTACGGACTTACGAGGATCTTCAGGTTATGACATGAAAATGTTTTACAGCTAAATAATGATGTCAAGATTACTGCCACTTTCATTGCTGTTTTGTGGTTTGTTATCCGTAGTTTCTTCATCTTCCTTTTTGTTACTATCTCTATTCCTTTTTCGAGATTGTTTTTCTTTTTCCTCTTTTTGGTTGACTTTTTTTTGTTCGCTCTGCAGAGTCTTATTAACCGTTTTAGTATAGCGGTCGGTTTGTTCGTTTATATTTTTAATAAATTCTTCCTGTCGATGGTTGTTTCCTGTCTGTTGAGCTTGCTGTATCTTTGCCACATCGCCTACTTTTTGCACGAGAACCTGCATATCAATGCTTTTAATAGTCATAACGGTCCTCCCTTTATTTTAACGCAGCGACGTTAACCTCACTTCACCTTGATCCAGAATAAATTCCGAGTACTTTATCGGATCATTTACTATGTAAATGGATTGGCCAATACTTATACGAACTCCAGGATATACTATTTCCATTATCCTTACTTTGGCAGCCTGCGTCTTTTGAAATTCGGTTTCTATGGTTGCAATTCTTTCCGTTATCTGCTCTAATTCCTGGCGCAAGTTTTTCAGATTATCCAGCATCTTAATCAGTTCCATTTTCTTTTTTTCACTAAGGTTTTCCGGAGAGATTCCGCTTCTTTGAAACATCTGGAGATTATGATTAAGTATATCCATAGTTTTCTTTTTTTCGCCTTTTACCCGGTTTAATATCTGATATTCATCCCTAAGATGAGGGTTTACCCCTACCTCTACTGTCGTCTGAGTAGCCAACTGGGAACCAATAACCTTGGCCTCCACTTCTCGCCCAGCCTGAATAGTTCCCCCAACAATTAGAGCTTTGCGATCACTTACTTTAATACTCCCGCCCGCTTTTATGTAAGATTGCATAATGGCTTCTCTAACTACTACATCTTTACCTGCGTCCAGCCTGGAGTTTTCTACGAAATGAGCATGAATGCTATCCCTGGCCTTAATCAGGGTTTTCAGGCAACCGGTGATTCCGCCCTTGACCAAAATACTACCAGCAGCAGTAACTTCAGCTCCGTCTATGAAACCCCGTATTTCAATGTCTCCGCCGGAATTTACCTTAAATCCGGGATTTACATTACCGTTTATACAGACGTTACCCACAAAGTCTATATCACCAGTGGAATAATCAACATCCCTGGCAATAGTCAGCACAGGATTAACTATTACTTTGTTATCTGCAATGGTTACATGACCATCTATAGTAGCATATAAATTTAACTCATCTTCGTCTGCAACTGTATTATTCCCCCTGGGCAACCTGATATCCTTACCTTTTTTAGCAGGTATTTCAGTTCCCAGTATACTGGTGCCTGGGATTCCATCATCACCAGGTGTTTTCTCCACCAGTAGCTGTCCCATTTTTACATTATATATTAGCCCCAAATCATGATAGTTTACATTGCCTTTCTCATCTACCTTTGGTCCTATTCTTTCAGAGGGTAAAGGAAATTTATATGTAATTTTAGCATCCTTGCCGTTTACAGGTGCTTTCCCTTCGGCTACTAGAATTTTGTAGCCCCAGTTCTGTTCCTGCAGAGCTTCCTTAATACTGTCTTCATTAATACCAAAGCTAATATTTTTCTCCGCCAGTGCCTGTTTTGCCATATCCATGGTACAGGGGTTTCCTCCACCAGCAGGAGGCACTACCTCAAGATAAGCTTTTAGTAAATCTCTCTCAATAATAATATTTGCTTTACCATCAATACTGTACTGATCATCTGCCATAAGCTCTCCCCCTAACCTATACCACCAGATTTTTCTTTTTACTCAAACTTCCTCTTAGCCTCAAAATAGCCTTGGTATGTAATTGTGATATTCTGGACTCAGATAAACTAAGTACCATGCCTATCTCCTTTAAGGTCAATCCCTCGTAATAATACAGATAAACTACCCTTTTTTCTTTTTCCGGCAACCGTGATATGGTTTTGGCCAATAATTCTTTTACCTCAGAAAGTTCCAGTAGTTCTAAAGCATCACTGGCATTATGGTCTTCCAGGAGGTCTACTATACGTTTCTTTTTATTGTCGTTGTCATCACCCGGTATAAAATCATCCAGT